>CAZGRH010000031.1:0-4992 GCA_964527005.1 uncultured Muribaculaceae bacterium
AAAATTTTAACAGGTGATAATTACATATTTTGCAAATATAAAAGAGATTTTAATGATTATGATTTTTTAAAAACGAATTTTGAATGGAGTTTTGCAGATAATATTGAAATTAACAATTTTGAAAACGAAGGTTTCCCAAAACGCTTAATTTCATTGCATTTAAACAATTACAAATTAAAATTATATCTCGATAAAAATCAGGGGGGGGGGTAAAATGACTAACATATTTCCATTAATTTCAATAGGAATTCCTGCATATAATCACGAAAAATATATTCAAGAGGCTATAAATTCGGCAATTGCGCAAACGTATGAAAATTTAGAACTTGTAATAATAGATGACGGTTCAAAAGATTTAACTTGGCAAAAAATTTGCGAAATGAAAGAGGTTTGCGAAAAACGTTTTAAAAATGTAACATTTTTAACGCAAAACAATCAAGGTACTTGTATTACAACAAACAAAATTATTTCATTAATGAACGGCGATTATTTTATATTATGCGCAAGCGATGATGCGTTTACACCCACTTTAACGGAAGAATTATATAATACAATAAAAGAAGATGAAAATTGTGTTTTAGCAGTAGGTGATGCACAAGCAATTGATGAAAATTCAAATATTATTCAATGGCAATGGAGAAATTCACCTTGTTATAAAACATTTCAAGATTTTTTCATTAATGAATGCAAACACGCAAATTTTGAAGATAAATTCGGCGACTACGAATTACTTTTAAAAGGTAATTTTATTCCCAATTTACAATTAATAAAGATGTCGGCATACAAAGCAACGGGGGGCTATAAAAAAGAAGCTCCGCTCGAAGATTGGTATATAAATTTACAGCTGGCAAAACAAGGAAAATTCAAATTCGTAAATAAAGTTCTTTCTTTATACAGAATGCACCAAACAAACACTTCAAAACAACGAAATAAAATGTCTGTTATGGCAAAAACAACTTTAAATTATGAATATAATCAAGTATTCAATTCAAGTAATGAAGAGCTTAAACGCAAATTTACGCAAGGAACAACTCAAAATAAAAGAATATTTAAAATAGGTAATTTTTCATTAAATACAGAAAAAAGTTTCAAAAAGAAGAAATTTAAATTACAATTGTTTGACAAATCTTTAACAATACTTTCAATAAACAGGTAAGAAATGACAATTCAACAATTACAACCGATTATTTTACTGACAATTTCTAATGTTTTTATGACATTTGCGTGGTACGGGCATTTAAAATATAAAAATACCGCCCTTTGGATTGTAATTCTGACAAGTTGGGCAATTGCACTGTTAGAATACTGTTTTCAAGTTCCGGCAAACAGAATTGGACATGAATTTTTTTCTGCTGCGCAATTAAAAACAATACAAGAAATTATAACTTTAATTGTTTTTTCAGTATTTTCAGTCCTTTATTTAAAAGAAGAATTCCGTTGGAATTATTTAGTCGGATTTGTTTTCATAATTTTAGCCGCATTTTTTATTTTCAAAAAATGGTAGCAAAATATACATTGTTTAACAGATTGGAATTGTTGGAATAATATTATAATATTAATATATGAATTATAATTTTTTAAAAGATAATTTAAATTTGTTTTTGCCTGATTTAAGCGTTGACAAAGCAATACTAAACCGGTTTATAAATGAACGGGATAAAACTTTTTTATTAAAACATAATATTGAAGGTATTGAAAAAATCCTTGAATTTATCAATAATCCGAAAAAAAATATATTTGTTTTAAACGGTTT
This sequence comes from uncultured Muribaculaceae bacterium, assembly GCA_964527005.1. Classification (GTDB taxonomy): domain Bacteria; phylum Cyanobacteriota; class Vampirovibrionia; order Gastranaerophilales; family Gastranaerophilaceae; genus Avigastranaerophilus. Next base: position 1,754 of record CAZGRH010000031.1, read on the forward strand.
TATGGGAAGCGGAAAAACTCAAATTTTGAATTTCATATCTGCTTTTTTTAATAACAATACACTTGTTTTTAAAAATTCATATCATGAAGCAATTAATCCTGATGATATTTTACTTTCTTTATTCAAAGATTTTTCTATTTATCATAATGAAAAAAAAATAAATTTACCCAAAACAAACACAAATAATTTTTCTGAAAGAATTAATACTTATATAAAATATTGCGATGTTCCGATGATTTTCATTTTCGATTCTTTTGAATTCAATTTACGTTCAAAAGAAAATCAACGAGATATTTTAAATTTTATAAATTATTTAAGCAATTTTGAAAAAGTAAAAATTATAATTTCCTCTAAAAATTTTAAAGCGGAAGAATTAAAAAATACTTTACAGATTGACCACTTTACATTAAATTCAATACAAAAAGATGACTTATATTCCTATTTTAAAGAAAATGATTTATCCGGTTCGAAATACGAAATGGATGAACTATATAGCGTTACAAGAGGTCATTTTTTGCTTTTAGAACTTTCCGTTTTAATTATTAAATCAAATAATTTATCTTTAACCGCTTTTACAAATGACTATAAAAAATCAACCAAAAATTTTTTAAGTTTCCTTATCTCAAAATTATTCAAGTTAAATTCGGATAAATTTATAAAAACAATGTTATTCCTTTCTACGATAAGACACTCTGTTTCTCTTGATTTTTTAATGTTTCAAGATTTAACTTCAATCGATGACTTAGAAAATTTAATTAATAATCAAGTAGTTTCCGTTTTATTCGGGAAATATTACGTTAAAGATTACATAAAACAAGAATTTTTAAAATCGGTAAAACCTGAAACTAAATTAAAAGCCCACGCATATTTAATTGACTTATACGAAAACGAACTTCCTCTAAAACCGTTTGAACGAAATATGTTTTTATCACGTCAAACAATGAGGCAAGAAATTGCATTTCATAGCTCTAAAATTCAATCAATAAAAGATGAACTTGAAAAAATAGGAAGAATGAAAAGTTCAGAACCTGTTGATTTTAATTATTTTTCTTATTCAAAATCAAGCGGATACGATAAATTAAACAATTCTACCGAATTAAAATCATCAAAAAAACGAAATCATCAAAAAAACGATAACATTACAAACAAAGAATCATTAATGTTAAATATTTCCGGAAAATCTGATGATATTTCTTTAAAAATGAAAGATATATCAAAAATACATTCAAATGAGCAAACACATAAAGCAGTAAACAAACAAGATATAAAAGATGAAAAAACAGTGACTGTTCCGTCTAATTTGGATGATTATGTAAATTTAGCAAAAAATTCGGAAATAGCTTTTGATTATTTAAACGCAATTTTATATTATAAAAAAGCATTAACATACACAAATGATGTGAATTTTAACGAAAAAGAACTTGATATTTATCAAAATTTGGCAAATTGCTACAGAAAAATTCAAGATATAGAAGAAGCGGTTAAATTTTATCAAAAAATTTATAATTCATCCTTAAATAATAATATTGATAAAGGCATAAACGCAATTTTAAATATTGCGCAAATGTATGTCGATGTTTATAAATTTGATAAAGCACTGCAAGTTTTCAATTCAATATTAAACTCAGAAATTAACGTTTCTCCGAAATTACAAGTAAAAATATATTTAGGTATTTCAGATGTTGAAGATAATATTAATAATATCCAAGCAGCATTAATTGCCGTAAATAAAGCCTTAGCATTTGCTGAAAAATCCGCTGATGTAAGTTTGCAGGCAGAATGCTATTTTAAATATGCTTTATTACTGGATGATATAAATCAAACAGAAAAAGCAATTATGTATTATAACAGATGTATTCAAATTTCTAATAATCCTAAAGAAAATAAATTTTTGTCATCGGCATATTCAAATTTAGCGGAACTTTCAATCGAAACGAAAAATATAGTTGCAGCAAAATCGTATTTTGAACAAGCAATTAATTACGATAAAATTTTAAAAAATAACGACGGACTTTATTTCGCTTATAATAAATTAGCAAGTTTATGCAATATAAACGAGCAACAAAAGAAAAGAAACTTTTTATTTAATGCATTAGAATACGCCAAGAATTTTGATGATATAAAATATGCAATTTCGACATACATTGACATTGCAAATTCTTTTTATATTTCAAAAGAATTTACAAACGCTTTAAAATATTTTAATATTGCAAAAGATTTGTTGCCGGAAAGCGCAATTAATTTAACCGCTAAAATTAATGCTAAAATTGACTCTATTAATGAAAAAATAAAATTAGCGGAATTTAATTCATAATTTATGTATAATATTAAAATGGACTATTCAAAATTAAAAAATTTAAATATTAATTTATCAAATAATAAAATAAACATTTTAGAAAATTATATTAAGCTTTTTCTTGAATATAACGAAAAAGTAAATTTAATCAGCAAAAATGATACAAAATTTTTATTTGAGAAACATATTTATGACAGTTTATCTCTAAACTTATTTTTACAAAAATATAAATTAAACGGAAACTATAAAGTTTTGGATATTGGTACAGGCGGCGGTTTTCCGTCGTTGCCGTTGAGCATTTTTTTTGATAATCTAAAAATTACGGCTATAGATTCAATTGCAAAAAAAATCAATTTTATAAAAACAGCAAGTTCTGAATTGGATATTAAAAACGTATTTCCTTTATGCAAAAGAGTAGAAGAATTGGATAATTCAGATAAAAATTCTTATGATATTGTTGTTTCAAGAGCAATGTCCGAATTAAAATTTTTATTAGAATATGCTATTCCGTTTTTAAAAGTCGGAGGCTATTTTATTGCATATAAATCATTAAAAGCTGAAGAAGAATTAAAAAATGCACAAAATGCCCTATTAAAACTAAATTCGGTACTTATTGACACTATTGAATATTCACTTCCAACAGACGAACAAAATAAAAGAGTTTTATTAATAATTCAAAAGAAAAAAGAAATCAGTAATATTTATCCGAGAAAAAACGGATTAATAACAAAAAAACCGATATAATTAAGTTGTTGTTATAAAAATTCTACACAAACATTTTCTGCTTTGAAAAAAAGAGAAGAACTACTTACATAAACGTATTTTGCCCCAACTTATTATAATATTAATGTTCATCATTCAAAATAAGTTCTGTGCCTGTTTTCCCTTTTTCTTCAATAATAACATCCGATAATTTAAATACAGGTGTTGATGTACGGTTCTG
>CAZGRH010000031.1:5092-12695 GCA_964527005.1 uncultured Muribaculaceae bacterium
ATTATCACAAACTCTTTGTACAGATAATGTTTTTCGTAATAATGCCCATAAATCCCGACAATCTGTATGAAATCCGTCATAATCTGCAGGCAAAGGATTTCCATCCTTTAATCTCCAAGAATTACAACTGCCGTTATATGCACGCTCCGTACATACTGCATAATTACCGGATAATTCATATTCATTTCTGTCCCAATAACCGCATTGCGGTGACGTCCCATATTCTAAGTAATATGCATTTAATGCGTTATTTAAAACACTTTGCGCTTTTTTCAAACCGGATTTATATTCTTTCCATTCCGAACTTCCGATTAAAACAGGAAGCGTAATTGCACTTACAATACCCACCAACAATAAAGCAATAATGGCTTCCGTCTGAGTAAATGCAATTTTATATTTTTTAATTTTATTCATAATATTTTATTACTCGTATTTTTTATAGAATTATTTTAATATATTTTATAATTATTGTCATTAACTTTTATTTAATACCACATTTCGACAAAATTATAAACATAAAAAAATTTTATAACTAAATTTCTAATTGATAAAATATTAAATTCATTTAATAATACAAAATTAACAAAAACATTGACAGAATAAACAGTATTTTTTATCATTATTTAATAAAATAAAAGCGAGGATTAAACCATGCAAATTAAAGATTATCAAGTTGTGATTTTAGGTGTTGCAATTGCATTAGGCAGTATTTGTTCAACTTATATTTTATCAAAAGCAATTGTTGAATTTCAAAAAATGCAGAACCAAACCATTCGAGTTACAGGTAGCGCAAGCCAAAACGTAACTTCCGATTCTGCCGCTTGGACTATTAACGTAAAAACAAAAAAATCTACATTAAAAGAAGGTTACACACAATTAAGTTCGGATGTAAAAAAAATAAAAGATTTTCTTCTTTCAAACGGAATTGATGAAAAAAATATTGATTTTAATTCCGTAAACAGTTACGAAAACTATAAAAGACTTCCGAACGGAGGAATGAGTAACGATATAGATTCTTATGTTGTATACAGATTAATAACGGTAAAATCAAACGACATCAACAAAATCACGGAAATTTCAAAAAAAGTTGATGAATTAATTAACAAAGATATTAATTTAACAACCGAAAGTGTACAATATTTTGTATCAAATCTTGACGATATCAAAGTAAAAATGGTTGGAGAAGCTTCAAAAAATGCGAAAGAACGTGCTAAAAGCATGGTTGCAGGCACTAACGGAAAAATAGGCGTTATGAACAGTGCAAAGATGGGTGTATTTCAAATTGTTCCTGTTGATTCTACAGAAGTCAACGATTATGGAATAAATGATACTTCTTCCATTGAAAAAAAAGTTGTAGCAACTGTTAGCGCAACTTTTACCGTAAAATAAATAAAACAATCAACTAAACAATATTTATAAAAATACACCGAAATATAATTAAGCTCGGTGTATTTTTATAAAGCAATAACTTGTTAATATTTCTAAATATTATAAAGATTTTTGTAAATTTTTATACAAAAAATTACTTTATAAATTTAAGGAAGTATAACTATGCCAAATGGAATATCATGCGCCGTTTTTGCGTTTAGAAATGCAAAAGCGGGAAAAGAAAATAAAGATATATTCAGAACGGGTGTTGCCGGCATTCAAACTTGCAGAACCGTAGATGCTGCACTTACAAGTACTGCTCAACTTCCTTTTGCTTCAACTTCTATAGGTACAAAAATAACAACGGCTTTCGGCAAGGTTGCGAATTTCGGTAAAAAATTATTATATCCGCTTATTTTTGCTTCAAGCGCTTGGAATACAATCAAATCAAAAGACAAAACCAAAACCGGACTTTCTTGTTTAGGCGGTATTTCGACAATGTATACTTTTGAAAAATGTGTTGAATCACCATTAAAAAAAGTAAATGCAAAAATCAGTCAATTAAATAATACTAAACCGAATATTGCGTTAAAGATACTTTGGTATATTACTCAAGGCGCTATTTATTCGGCAACGTCAATAATCGGCTATGATATCGGATATAAAGGTGCCGGTGAAATTATTGATATGACAAGAGAAAAAGCAAAAACAAAAAATCAAACAAAAGCTGAAAAAGAAAAAGAAAAAGAAAAAACGTCATCCGAAGAGAAAGAAGAACAAATAAATCTTTATCAAAACGAAAATCCCGCTATTTTTTCCGAAATTGCTTAGTTATAATAACAAAGAAAGTAAAAGCAGCAAAAATCCGCCGATTTGAGTTGTAGCCGCCATATTCTGCATTTTTCTGTTATTCTCATATTTGTAACTGTCTTTTTTTGCTTCATAAGCGGCACTTAAACGTTGAATTCTTGCTTCATCACTATCAAACGGATATGTTTTGCTGAATAACGCTTGTTCCAACCTATTTAAACGATTAATATTTGTATCATTTCCGTATTGATTTTTTAAAATGCTTTGTTCTAATATTCCTAATTGAAAAAGAAAAGAACTGTCATCGGAATAATTGTAATAATCTTGATTATACACACTTGGTAATTGTTTATTTTCGTCAATACTCGCTTTTGCGTGTTTTTGAGGAAGTAAAACCATTGCCAAACGATTAACTCTGTCACTTAAATTCTCTGATGATGTCTGATTAAAAACATGCTCTTCCAATCGGTTTAATCTGGAATATATGTTTTCTTTTTTGTAAACCGTATTAAAAACTTGTTTTTCCATTGCATCTACCGTTGGATATTCTACCGAAGAATCTTCTTCTTTTATTTGTCTTTCAACTGCTTTTTTATTTGGCAAAGACTGTGTTTTTTGCTCTTTGATATTCACATAACCAATATCCGCTTTGATATTTTCGATACGTTTATTAATATCTCCTGTTTTTTTATTTCCGTACAAATTCTTTTCTATTCTCTCTATTCTGGTTAAATCAGACTCTTTCTTAAAATCATAACCGAATATATTGTTTTCAATGTCGGATAAAACCGTAGGATTTATAGCCGCAATTGCTTTTACCGAAAATATTAATATACAAATTATCAAAACAATTATTTTTTTCATTTTTCACTCTCTATACAGAAAAAATATATCGTAATTGTATAATAGAGGAAATTGGCCAATATAAAGCAAAAAATATAGAAATTGCAGGTAAAAATATTAACATAAAAGAGCGTGCATAACTGATTTTATATGCGGCTCTAATTGATAAGGCAAATAGAAAAATTAACCAAAAGTATAATAACAATCCTAAAATACTTCCTAAAATATAGCCGAAAATACCTAAATTTTTAATTAAAATTATTATCGGAAAAAATAAGCATGGAGCGGTTGCAAATGCGGTATAAAATAATATTTCTTTTAATTTACCGCCGCAATTAAATATTTTTGCGGTATATTCAAAGAAAAATGCCGTAAATAACCACACAAATACGGAAGCAAATACCCGCCATAATAATTTAACAACAAAAATATACTGCGATACTTCTCCGTCAATTATCGCATTACAACATTTATTTATTATTGTAATAAATACAACGATAAAAAATGCTAATCTTGTTGATACAACAGTTTCCTCCGTTTCAAAAAAATTTTTCGGAGCAAATAAAACATTATAGAGTTTTTCAAAAAAATTATCAATTGTTATTCCCATAAATATAAAGGCCTTTTACTTAAAATCATACTGGTAGGTAAAAAATTTGAAAAATTAACTTTCGATTTTGAATTATATTCCGTTAGACTTGAAAAATAATCGGTAAAACTTGTTTTTACGGAATAAGAAATAAGCTTTACAGGCAAATTATTAGAATTTTTTTCTTGAAGAATTTTTTCAATAGTAATTTTAGCGGTATCCATATCACCGATTGTATCAACAAAACCGTAAGCTTTTGCTTGCTTGCCTGAAAAAATTCTGCCATCAGCATAAGCATGTAAATTTTCCATAGTCAACACGGTTTTTTCTGCTGAATAATTATCCACTCTGTCAACTCTGCCACGTTTAATCGCATCTACAAATTGCGAATAAGAATCATTTACTATATCTTGCATTAATGCTCTTTCTTCTGAAGTCATTGCTCTTGTACCGGAACCAATATCTTTAAAAGTTCCGCTTTTTATAACTTCATTTTTAATTGCAAGCTTGTCGGAAAGCAAATTGTGATAATCCATAAATGAAAAAATAACCCCAATACTTCCTGTCAGTGTACCGCCTTGCGCAATAATCCTATCAGCAGCAGAAGCGATATAATACCCGCCACTTGCCGCAACATCATCCATAACAACTACAACCGGTTTATTTTTCCTTAATTTAATAATTTGATTATATATATTTTGCGACATTGCAACTGTACCGCCGGGAGAATTAATTTTTATAATTATTCCTTTTATTTCTTTATCCGTATCAATACTCATCAAGGACTTTAAAAGATTTGCTGCATTCGCTTCTTTTGAAAAAAAACTGCTTTCATAAGATGTCGCAATAGGACCTTCAAGTTCTAAAACCGCAACCTTATTTGCATTCGAAACAATAGACGATTCTTTGTCTTGCCCCTTTTTAATGTTTTTTAAGTAGGGCTGATGTTTATCAATCGAAAATCCGCCTATAATTAAAGATAAAACGCATAATACTAATATTATCTTTGAAATTAATGATGCTTTCATTATTCCTCACAAATTTCTATATTTTTTAATGTATCATCTAATAAATTTATCATAACATTTTTATAATGCTCCGCACTATCTTTTGTAGTAGCTTCAAACCTCAATGTAAACACAGGTTCCGTATTGCTTTGTCTGATTAAAGCAAAACCATCGGGAAAAATAATCCTCAAACCGTCTAATGTAACTATATCGGATATTTCTGTACCAAATATATTTCTGTCATTATTTATTAAATTTGTTACTTTCGCCAAAACCGATTTTTTAAGTTCATTTTTACAAGTATATCGAATTTCATCCAACGTACATACTTTTTCAAAAGGAGTCAATAAATCCGAAATTTTAAAATTAGGATTTTTAAGTTTGTTCTTTGCAATTACTTCAATTACTCTGCAACCTGCGTAAATTGCATCGTCAAATCCGTAATATCTGTCTTTAAAAAACATGTGACCCGACATTTCCCCTGCTAAAATCGCATTTCTTTCTTTCATCATTGACTTTATATACCCATGACCGGTTTTTGCCATAACCGCAATGCCACCTTGAGCATTAATTTCATCAAATAAAACCTGAGAACATTTAACTTCGGAAACGACAACCGGTTTTTCTCCTCTAATCGCAAGGTTTTTTATTATATCTTGCGCATACAAATACAATAATTTATCACCCGTTAAATAATTTCCGTCGGAATCTATAACCCCAATTCTATCCGAATCTCCGTCAAAAGCAATTCCCAAATCAGCTTTTTCTTCAACAACTTTTGCCTTTATATCCTCTAATGTTTTTTGATCACTCGGATTTGGATGATGATTAGGGAAATTACCGTCAGGTTCAGAATATAATTCAACAACTTCACAACCTAATTCTCGATATAATTTAGGCGCAACAACACCCGCCGTTCCGTTTGCACTGTCTGTTACAATTTTTATACCGTTTCCAATTTGAGGAAATTTAGCACTTAAAAATTCAATGTATTGCGGAATAATATTATATAGTCTGCTTTCTCCGTGCTTAACCGCAGTAATATCTTGCTCCATCCGTTGAATTGTTAATTCTTTTACTTCTTTTATTTGTTCTTCATTCATTGAAGTACCGTGAAATGTTAATTTTAAGCCGTTATATTCGGGCGGATTATGACTTGCAGTTACAATTAAAGCTCCCGATATTTTAAAATCATCATTTGTAATTTCAGGATACTTTGCATATTCGGAATAATAACCTAACGGAGTAGGAACAAGACCTAAATTTAAAACATTTGCCCCCATGTGTACTATCCCTTTTACAAGTACATTCACTAAAGATTCAGAATGCAATCTGGCATCTTGAGATACCGTAATCCAAATATCAGAGGGGTTTAATCCCGTATTTAATTCTATGTACTTTACATAAGCTTTCCCTGTATAATAAAACAATTCTTTCGTTACTGAGTCCCCATATATGCCTCTTATGTCATTTTTTCCGAATGCGCTAAAATCTGTAGTTTTTGTCATATTTTAATCCTTGTTGTATTTTATAAAAACATTTATACTCTTATTATAGGGAATAATGACAGAAAATCAAAAATGAAACAAAAGAAAAAAGCCTATAAAGATAATACAAAAATTCAAAAAGCATTTATATTGCCGTCAATACTGGGGTGTACAGTATTTATTTTTTTACCGTCAATCTTTTCGTTTTTGTTAAGTTTTTCCGATTGGAATTTATTAACGGATATAAAATATGTAGGATTAAATAACTATATTGAACTGTTTAAATCTTTTGAATTTTGGATTGTATTAAAAAATACAATAATTTTCGCATTATTTACCACTATTTTCGGAACAATTGTGCCGCTTGTTATTGCTAGCATTTTAAATAACAAATTCTTTGGAAAAGAATTCTTTAAAACGGCTTATTTTCTCCCGTTTATTACACCAATGATAGTAATAGCAATGATTTGGCAATGGATTTTTGACCCCAATATAGGTGTAATTAATACACTTTTTAAAACAACACAACTTTGGTTATATGATTCAAATCTTGCAATGATAATTATAATTTTTGTATCTGTTTGGAAACTTGTCGGATACAATATGATAATTTTTTTATCGGGATTTTCGGCTTTAAACGCACAAATATATGAGGCCGCAGAAATAGACGGTGCAAGCAAAATAAAAACATTTTTTAAAATTACAATTCCGCTTTTATCGCCAACTATATTCTTTGTAATGATAATAACTACAATCAGTTCTTTTCAAGTATTTGATTTGATTTATTTAATGACAAAAGGCGGACCGAATAATGCAACAAATGTTCTTGTTTATTGGCTATATAAAAACGCCTTTGAATTGTTCAATATCGGGAAAGCTTCTGCCATTGCATATATCTTATTTGCATTTGTTTTTATTTTAACGATAATACAATGGCAACTAAGCAAAAAATGGGTTGATGAAGAAAGAAATTAAGCAAAAAATTCGAAAGAAGATAAATTATCACAAAGTGCATCAATGTTTTCTTTTATCATTTGAGATTCTTTATCAATTCTCGGATTGAATAAATTACTTAATTTATCGGCAATATAAGAAAGCAAATCTTCTTGCTTTTGTTGATAATACGCATATTCATATTCAGGATACGGTACTGCCGTTCTGTCAAAAGATGAACAATTATTATTAAAATCATTTATTTTATTCGTTCTGTATTGGTTTATTGCATTAACTCTCATTTGTTTTCTCCTTAAAGTGTTTTTACAACACTTATTCTTTACATTTTTATTATCTGTCAGAATATTTTATTTGTCAATAGCAATTTGTTTACATTTGTAAAAAAGAAAATATTCAACAATGATAAGCATTTTGCCATTAAGTGTATTATTACCACTTAATCTGTTTTAAATAAATTAGCCAACCGGATAATTCAACTATATCCATGTGGTGAATTGAATGAAAAGTGTTTATTTCGTTATATATTAATATCTTTTTCATACTTC
>CAZGRH010000032.1:0-12550 GCA_964527005.1 uncultured Muribaculaceae bacterium
GTAATCTTGATATTTAGAAATAAAATCTTCATCTTCATCTTTATTTCTGTGGTTGTATTCGTGTTTACTTATAGAACTGTCTTTTAGCTGAATTACGGACATTGCAATATTACCGCAATGCGCTGCAATTCTTCTTAAATCGTTTAATAAATCATTAAACATAAAACCTGTTTCCATCGTGCAATCACCATCTTTTAATCGTTGAATGTGATTATTTTTAACTTTTCTTATAAGTTTTTTAATAACGGCTTCAAGAGGTTCTACGGTTTGTGCCAATTGTTCGTTGTCTGTTTTATAAGCTTCAAAAGAAACGTCAAATATTTCAGACACTGCATGTACTATAACTTTTAATTCTTCAATTGCTACATCAGAAAGTTTTACTTTTGTTTCATTTAATTTTGCCGCAATTTTTAAAATATGTGATGTATGGTCGCCAATTCGTTCATAATCACCTATTGCTAATAATAATTGTGAAATTCTGTTGTTATCTTCTTCCGTTAATTCTTTGCCTGCCAATTTTAACAAAAATAAATTTAATTTATCTTCATAAGTATCAATTTTAATTTCGTTTTCCAATATTTGGTCAGCTTTCTTTTGATGAAAACTTTTTAACATTTTTGTAGAATAAGTAAAATTAAATTGAACCGTATTTGCCATTAGAACCGTTTTGTTATAACACTCAGATATTGCTATCGATGGAGTTATAAGTAATCTTTCATCAAGGAATACTTGTGTTTTGGAATTCTTGTTATCAGGGATGAATTTAACCGCAAGATTTTCAAGCCATTTTTGGAAAGGAAACAATATCATTGCAATAATTACATTGTACAAGGTATGAACAATTGCAACACCCACGGGTGAAATATCCACATTTAACGGAGTATATTTAAATACATAAGATAATGCAAGAAATATCGGAAAAACTATTAAAATCCCGATTATGTTAAAAATAACATGAACTCCTGCAACTCGTTTTGCGTTTGTGCTAACACCGATACTGGCAAGAACGGCAGAAATACAAGCACCTAAATTTTCACCCAAAATAATCGGAATTGCAACACCGTAAGAAATACCGCCTATCATTGTTAAAGCTTGTAAAATCCCGACGGATGCCGATGAACTTTGTATAATCACGGTTACAAATAATCCGGTTAATAATGCTAAAAACGGATTTGAGAAATAAAATAGCACTTGTCTGAATTCAGGCATGTCGGCTAACGGTGACATTGAATTTGCCATTATTTCCATACCAAACATTAAAATAGCAAATCCCATTAATACGTTACCAATGTTTTTACGCTTATTACTTTTTGCAACCATTATCATAATTACACCGATTAGTGCAAATATAGGGGTAAATGATTGTGGTTTTAGTAATTCAATAATAAAACCGTATGAACCTTTAATACTTGCTAAGCTTAAAATCCATGCGGTTATTGTTGTTCCTATATTTGTTCCGATTATCACGCTAACGGTTTGCGATAAATTCATAATTCCTGAATTAACGAGTCCTACTAACATTACCGTAACTGCGGATGACGATTGAATTAATGCCGTTATTCCCGTCCCCAGTACAAAACCCTTTAAGGGATTTGACGTGGCTTTTTTTAAAATTTGTTCTAACTTACCGCCTGCAATTTTTTCAAGTCCGGACGACATTAATGAAATTCCGTATAAGAAAAAAGCAAGTCCGCCAATCAACATCAATATTGAAAAAATATTCATTTTTGCTCCTGTCTTTTTGGAAAAGTTTTAAACTTTTCTATCATGCCAAATCGGCACACATTTTTAGTTTATCTCAATTAAATTTAATTTTTGAATTTTTACTCCGATTTGATAAGAAATGTAAAGTTAATTTTTTTTTTGACAATTTTATTTTTTCAGAGGATTTAAAACAAATAAAAAAGGAGATAAAAAATGATAGTTACAAGTTTTGGTAATATAAGCAATAATTTTTGTGCGAAAAAAGATACAAATATAAAGAAACAAAATTCTTTGTGTACGGAAAAAGACATTAATAAATCAAAAGAAACAGTGCAAAATTTTTATGAAAATGACAACAAGTCAAAAGTTGATATTTCAAAAAATGCAATGTGGAATTTAGTAGGAATTATTACACCGGCACAAATAAAACCGACAAAAGCCGATAACATAAAAGCAAAAGCATTTGAAGAAAGGAACAAAATTTGGCATCTTCGCCACAATGCAGAAACAAATTTAATAGATGATGCAAGTGTAAAATTTGATTTCGCAAGAAAAATTAAAAAATCATCAGAGAAAATAGAAAAAGAAAGCAAAAAACATTTAGCTGAGTCAGAACATCTTTATAAAAGACTTGGTAATATAGTAACCGCAGGCGCAAAATACGGGTTTTCACAAATAGTTTTATTTAACGGTAATAAAGTTATATTTAATGATGATAACAATGAATTGAAAATTTATAACAAACAAGGTATGCCGATTTTTGGCGCAAAATTTAGCACAATAGAACCGTCTTTTGACAGTAAAAATAACAATCAAAACGGATTGGTTACTTTCTCCGAAATAACTAAAATTGATAATGATGATGTGTATAAGTATTTATTTGAAAACGGAGATTTGGCATATTGCGGAAAAACAAACAAAAAAGAAACCAAAAACAGATTTGAAAATATATACATGTACGATTACGGTGAACTAACAAGATATTCGACAATGTATAAAGAAATTGCAAATAACGAATACGTAGCAAGAGATGTGTATGATTTTGAAAATCAAAAATTAAAATGTTTTTCCGAAATTAATTTGAAATACAACGGAATAAATTCACAAAAAAATTATATAGAATTTAATGAAAAAAATCCTGTTTCAATAACAGAAAAAAAAGTTAGTTATGAAAATAACGGTAATACTACTTTCAAAAATACTTACAATTACAATAATGAAAAACTTATTTCGCATGTTGAAATGCAGAAAACAGACAAAAAAGGAAATAAGGAAGAAAACGGTACTACTGCCTTTAATAACGGAAAATTTCATTCATACTGTACTTCAAAGAAAACAGAAAACGGTAAAAATGTAATTTACGGCTACAGTGAAATTACATCAAAGAAAGAATTTAAATATGCAGATAAAGCCATTTTTGAAAATGACGGAAAAGAAACTTTTTATAATGCAATTACGTTTGAAAACGGTGAATTAAAAATTGCAAATAAAAAGAATGTAAATAATTTGAATGATAAAAACTCAATATATACCGATACTTACGGATTTAAAGACAATATGGAAAAATTTCACAAATCAAAAATTGCCATAGATTCGATTATAGAAGAAGAATTTGAGAAATAAATTATCAAAAAAAAATACATTTATTTATCTTAATATGTTTGAGAAATAAATACTTCAAATAAATTTTTGTACTAAAATTTTCTTAAAAGAATTTAAGAAAGAATTAGTATGTTAAAAGATTTATTAGAAAAAAAACAATGCTTTAAACTTGTATGCGGTGCAGGTAATGAAGATGTAGAAGAAATTGAAAAACTGGTATATATATACTCAAAAGCAGGTTGTCCGTTTTTTGACGTAAATGCAACACCCGAAATTGTTGATGCTGCGAAAAGAGGGTTAAAAAGGGCAGGCATAACAAAAGACAGATATTTATGTGTGAGTGTAGGTATTGATGGGGACCCGCATATTACAAAAGCGGCTATAGATAAAACTAAATGTATAAATTGCGGAAATTGTTTAACAGTCTGCCAACATAATGCAATAAAATTTCAGAACGGAAATTATGAAATTCAAAAAGAAAGATGTTTGGGATGTTCTCAATGCGAAAAGGTTTGTATTAAAAATGCAATCGAAATGAAATCGCAATTTAAAGAATATAGTGAAATATTGCCGCCATTAATAGAAAAAGGAATTGACTGTATTGAATTTCACGCAATTTCAAACGATACAAAGGATATTGAAGAAAAATGGATGCAATTAAATAATTTATTCAACGGGTTTTTATGTATATCCGTTGACCGTTCCGCATTCGGAGATAAAAAATTAAAAAGGGAAATTGCTAAGCTTTTAGAAAAAAGAATGGATTATACCACAATTATTCAAGCTGACGGAGTTGCAATGAGCGGAAATAACGATGAATATGCAACGACACTACAAGCGGTTGCAACTGCTCAATTATTTCAAAATGCAAAAATGCCTGCGTATATTATGATGTCAGGCGGTACGAATTTAAAATCCACCGCATTAGCGAAACAATGCGGAGTTATGCCACATTGTTTGGCAGTTGGTTCTTTTGCAAGAAAAACAGTAAAAGAATATATTGAACTTGATAACTTTTTCGAAAATAAAATAGCGATAAATTCCGCTATAAATGCGGCTAAAAATTTAATTGATATTTCTTTGGAAAGTATGAAAAATGATTAGTTTAAAAACACCGAGTTGGGAAATTAAAAATATAGATACCGTTTTGTTTGATAAAGACGGAACATTTATTGATTTACACTATTTTTGGGGCAAAATGACCGAACTTAGAGTAAAAGAAATAATAAGAAAATATAATCTGAAAAATGAATATTTTAAGCCGTTAACACTTTGTTTGGGATACGACATCGAAAAAGGAAAAATGTTAAGTGACGGTATTACCGCATTATATTCCCGTTCAAAAATAATAGAAATTTTCCAATCTGATTTAAAAAATTTTTGCGTAAATATTTCAAAAACAGAATTAGAAAATATTTTTGACAATGTCAGTTTAGAATTTTATAAAAACATGCAAGAATATACAAAACCGATTAATGAGGCAATTACGTTTATAAAATTGTTAAAAAGCAAAGGCGTAAAATTAGGAATAGTTACTTCTGATTCGGTTCAATCGACATTATTAACTTTAAAACATTTTAATTGGGAACATCTTTTTGATGTTACTATAGGCAGAGAATCTTCATCAGCAACAAAAGAAAGCGGTGTGCCTACGAAAAAAGCATTGGTTGATTTAAACTCAAATGCAAAAAACACAATAATGATTGGCGATGCTCCAATGGACTATATATCTGCAAAAAATGCAGGAATAGATTGTACAATTTTAGTTTCAACAGGACAGATGACGAAAGATGAATTAAAAAAGACATCTTACTTTGTTGTTAATTCCTTGGATGAAATTCAAATTGACGAATAATAAAATTTTATTTAATTGTAAATAATTTGACAAAAAATCTTAATAAAAGCCTAAATAACCATGACAAAAATTTTTTCAAGCATTATTATATTTGTATACTTATAAATTTCTTATGGGGAGATTGAACAATTAATAACGTACTTGTAAATAATTTAAACAAAGTGTTCATAGAAAGCACAAATCTAAGTTCTTTGGCAAATGATGAAGATAAATTCAGCTCGCTAAGTACTTCAGCGATGTTGGCGAGAGGCGAAATACCTGATTTTCACAGAAGAACCGCAGATAATTATATGGTTATTAAAAAGATATACGGCACACCTGTAGTTATTCCGAGAATTAGTATTCAAGAAAGGGCGCTTCTTGCAAAATACGATTTTAATCCGCTTGAATTTTCTACTATTAAACAAATTAATGAAGAATTAACTTTTTTAAAACGTTGGTCTATGTCTTTAGAAAAAAACTTAAAGAAAGATGCTAATGATATTATTCGGATTAGAGCTAAAGAATTAAAATTCCTTGCTGCTTCCAGATATGTAAGTGTCACAAGTGAAATTTATTCGGGTTATAAGGCAATTGAAAAATATTTTGAAGAAATTTCAAAATATTAATATAGGTAATTTATGAATACAATAAATATTAATAATTCTCTTTTTTTTATAATTGATGTACAAGAAAAGCTTGTTGCAATGTTGAATGAAGATGAAGTAAGAAATTCATCGATAAAATTGGCAAAAATAGCAAAAATATTAAATATTCCTACAATAATTACAGAGCAATACCCAAAAGGTTTAGGTTCTACAATTATAGAAGTGAAAGAAAATTTATCACAAGCTGATTTTTTTGAAAAAACATACTTTGATGCATTAAAAGATGAAAAAATTTTAAATGCGATAAAAAGTTATAACAAAAAACAAATTATTATTTTCGGAATAGAAACACATATTTGTGTATTGCAAACTGCTTTTAATTTACTAAATAAAAACTATGAAGTTTTTGTTGTAAAGAATGCTTGCGGTTCCAGAAATTCTGAAAATAAAGAAATAGCATTAAAACGAATGGAAAGAGCAGGCGCTCAAATTGTAACCGAAGAAATGGTATTGTTTGAACTTCTTGAATCTTCTAAACATCCGAATTTTAAAGAAGTTCAAAATCTGATAAAATAACTTACTTCTTTATTAGTTTCAATTTGAAAAAGTTTTTTGACTTTTTGTCATCAAGTAAATTTTGTAAACGTTCATATATTTCGAAATTGGTATTTAATTGTTTTGAACGTTTTTTTGCATATTTAATTAATTCAAATATTGAATCGGGAACATTATTTCTGTTTTTCAAATACCAATTTTCTTCAATATCAAGAACAGTTGTATAAACGCCTGCTTCATAGTTAGCCGTTAACCATTTTTCAATTTCTTCTTTTGAGTCATTTATTGTAGGAATGATAATGTATTTTGCGCTGACCAAGAAACGTCCCAAAAAAGTTGTTTGAAGAGCGTATTTTCTGATATTATCACGAACAATGTCATAACACGGAACTTGTTTAATTCTTTCAAAAACTTCTTTAGAACCCGAATCTACAGAAACAACCACATACCCTCTTATTTCATTAATTGCTCTTGCGAGTGCGGGAGAATACTTAATACCCGAAGTATGTACCCTAATTCCCCAAAAATAATTATCAAGCAAAAACGTAATAATTTCTTCAAATTCATCCAACAAAGCAGGTTCGCCACCGCCAAAAGAAATCATTCCCCCAGGGCACAAAATATTTTTTGACATCATTTCTTTTAAAACAGGAAGAACTTTATAGTTTTGAGGTTTTTCAAAATTCTCAGGATTTTGTGAAGCATAACAATATATACATTTTGAATTACATTGTGTCCAATGACTTATATATAAATTGTCAATATAGCGTTCATTATCCCACTTTTCTTCTTTTAAATACGGACACGAAACACAACTTGTATGAATTTTTCCTTTTTTATGAAAATTTTTATACATTTCTTTTACTTTAAAAACTCTGTCCCAATCAATTTCCTGCCCGATATAATTATTTCTTATAAGAGTTTGTGAACTGCCCTCATGCCCGCAATTACAGCACATTGAAAGTTTATAGCTAAAAAATACCAATCCATGTTCAATCCAAGGACAACTGTAATAAAAACCATCTTTTTTACTTACAAATTTTTCATTATATACAAACATTATTTCATCCTTGAATTATTTTTGTTATACAAATATTCTATCTTTTTTGTAAATTCCGTTTCATAATTATTTAAAACGGAAAGCTCTTTTGTAAATTCTATTAAACCGTACAAATAATCAGGTACTGAATTTCTTACTTCATTGAACCAAGTATCATCAATATCTAAAATCAATTTATTAATTCCGAGATTTCGGGAAAAAATGAACCAATCTAAAATTTCTTTATTATTATCATTTATTGATTTCATCAAATTATATTTTAAAATAATCCGTTTTTGGTTTTCATCCTGATATTCCAAATATCTTTTTATATTTGAAACCGCTATATCAAATTTATTAACACCCTTAATTTTTTCATAAATATAAGAACAACCGCAATCAAAAGGAACAATAATTGTTACAATCCCCTTAGAAATACAATCGGAAATTGATTGACAATATCTTAGTGCAGGGGTATTCACCGTTATATTTTTGGTATCAAAATTATAAAAAAAATACATTAATTTATCGAAATCGGGATGAACTGTTGCATCTCCGCAATCAAAGATTATGTGTGTATTTTTATCTAAAAGCTTATTATCAATCATTTCTTGTAATACAGGTAAAATATCAAAATGTTTTGTATCTTCAATATCTTTATATTTTTTTCGCTTGCAATATTTACAATTTAAAAAGCAACATGACCAATGAGAAAGATAAATACGTTTAAGTGTATTTTTATTATCATATTTTAAACGATGCAAATTATAACAATCTTTACATTTATCATTCGTTTTAAATTCGGAAAAAGATGTTTTTAAAGAAAAAAGGTTGTTTTTTAATAGCCTGTTATCAGTTGAAAAACCTTGAAAATCTTCATCTAAAATAAAAAAATCATCAAAGCGGGGACAAGCTTTTATTTTATTATTCCGAGAAATAATAATACTATTGTCTGCGAAATCACAACTTAAATTTTTTAAATTATTTTTAAACATTTTCACAAAATTAATCTAATCAGATAACTTTAATCTATTTTCTCTGTCAATTTTTAAATTTGAAGCACGCTCGTATAACTCGCAACTTTCAATATTATATTGCCTGTAACATTCAAAAACAAAATCGCAAATAACATAAATATATTGCGGAATATTATTTCTGTTTTCTTTAAACCAATTATCTTCAATATCAAAAGCAACATTTGTAATTCCGGCATCATAAGTCATTTTTAACCAATTTCTAACTTCAGAAAGGCTATCATTAACTCCGGGAATTAAAACGTATTTTGTTCTGATTAATCCGTTTTTTGTTTTTGCATATTTTGCCAGATTTTTCCAAACTTTGTCAAAACAAGGAACACGTTTAATTTTTTCATACACTTCTTTAGAACTTGAATCCAAAGACGTAATCAAAGTTATTTTTCCTAATTTTAATCCTTTTTCAATTGCGGGAGAATATTTAATTCCGTCCGAATGAATACGTATATTATATACATCATAATCAAGTAGTAAATGCACTAATTCTTCAAATTCATTAAGGATTGTCGGCTCGCCACCGCCAAATGTAATTGTCGCATTTTTTGATAATATACCTTTATCTATCATATCTTTGATTATCGGATATACATTATATGTTTTATTTGCATTGAAGAAATTTTTATCTTTATCAGTATAACAATAAATACAATTACAATTACAATGAGTCCAATGACCGATTAAAACTTCATCAATGTAATCATCCGTATTCCAATCTCGTTCTTGCAAATAATAACATCCGCTGCATTTTTCGGGGATATTACCGTTTCTTATGTTTTCACGCATTATATTTCTGTTTTCAAAAAGTTTTACCCAATCAATCGGTTCACCTTTATAATTGTCTATTTGTTGTATATTTCCGCCGCCTTGATGCGAACTGATACAACAAATTTGTACAGAATTCGAGAAAAAAGTAATTCCATGTTCAAGATGTATGCAACTCGTGTATTTCAAAATTTATTCCCTGTCTTACTTTTCATATTATAAAAAATAACATGAGTATATTATATCTTCAATAATATTTGAAAACAAGGAAATTAATATTTATTTCCATATCAAAACAAAACAATATCAAAGTAAACGTTTATATATGTAATGATTGACATTCTTGACTACTTACCATTAAGATGTTACTTTATAATAAGTAGGAATTGGGATTTATCAGTGAAATATTTAAGTTGCAGATATATTGAACACGGTATGGATTTTGAACATACAAGATTAGAAACTTGTTGTTTTACGTGTCATTCGGGTGGCGGAAGAATTACGCTTAAAAATGTTTACGAAGGTGAACAAATTAATTGGGAAAAATTATTCGAACTTAAAAGAAAATATAGAGAACAACATAAAAACGGTAATTTAATGCCGAATTGTCACGGATGTGTTTTTTTGGAAGAAAGAGAATGGGATGATGACGATTACATCAATTTCTTGCAATTTAATTATTGGGTTCGGTGCAATAGCAGTTGTATTTATTGTTATGAAGTACAAAACCGTAAAATTTTTGAAAAAATCAAACCTTATAACTCTGTCCCAATAATAAAAGAGATGATTGAAAAAAATATTTTAAGACCCGGGGGTGAAGTTTCTTTTGGCGGCGGTGAACCAACCATAGCACCTGAATTTGAAGAACTTATAGATATTTTAACCGAAAACGGATTTAAAAATATGAGAATTCATTCATCAGGAATAAAGTTTTCACCTGCAATCGAACAAGCAATAAAAAAGGGAGTTTTAAATGTAGTTATTTCCGTAGATGCCGGTTGCGAAAAAACATATAAAACTATTAAACGTGTTAATGCTTATAATAAAGTAATTGAAAATATGCGAAAATATGCAGCAGCAAATACTGATTACTTTGGTTTAATGACATCAAAATATATTATAATCCCGAATGTTAATGATAACAGAAAAGAAATTGATATGTGGATTGACTCTGTAGCAGATGTCGGCGGAAAATGGCTTGCTTTAGATATTGAAGATGTGTGGTATAAAACAAACAGAGCTAATATATCTTCTTATTATCTTGATTTGATTAATTATGTTTTATCTCGTGCAAAATCATTTAACATGAAAGTTGAATTGTATGACAGAGCAAGAGGATTAAAAGAGGGCAAAAATCAATTGTAAACAAATTGATATATTATTTTGTCAGTTTTAGCAATTTTTTATTAAACTATTTTTTTATATAAGCAAAGGTACTTTTATATCTATGCTAAATATTAACAATACAAAAATTTATAATATACCAAAATCGATTAATCAAATAAAATCGAACTTGACAAACAAACAACAAAATCCTGTTGTAAACAATACGACTGCGAAAAAATTAGTATACCCGAGCAGTGCAAATTTACAAGCATATATTCCGTCTTTTTCGGGAGTAAATAAAACAGATTCATTACCGTCCCCAAAAGAACAATTAAAAATAGTAAAATCAAAACTTGATAAGGAAAGTTTAAAAGCCTTGATTAGCTTGGCAAGAAAAGGATTACTAAACGATAATTCGTCTGATGACGGTTCGACAGTTTTGGAAAATTTATATAAAATAGCAACTGAACCAAGAATAAAAGGTTTATCGGATTCTTTAATTTTATCTGAGGTTATAAATGCATTAAATAATCCGTTCAGTATTACCCAAAAATTCGGAGATATACCCGTTCCTGTCGCAAAAGAAATTGCAATGTCCACAAATCAAGATTTTCCGACAAAAGCATTAAATGTATCATCATCATCTTGTGTAGTTGCAAGTATGGAATTTAATATGGCAAGTAAAACGCCTGCTGAATTCGCAAGATTTGCAAAAGCACTTTCAGGTTCAGATTATTCCGTTGAAAAAAACATAAAATTATCTGATGTATCAGACGGAATTGTTTCCGCAATTTGGATGTTGCGAGAATTTAATACGGATTATCAAATTTCTACGAATTGGGAAGATATTAAAATTAATATAAAACCGGACAGAAATGCAATCGTTAGAGCCAGAGTCCAAAGTTCTTATAAAGACCCCGGAGAACGTTCTTGCGTTGATGTATTAATTCAATCCGCACTTTTAAATTTGGGTTCACAACATACTTATAACGCTATTACTGATGAAAGAACCGGAAAATTTAATTCCGATAACACAGGATTAACTGATTTTGAAAAGAATTTTGTTGAACAAATTGTATTTGAAGCGCCTAAAATATCAGTAGTTTATCAAAATATAGATGAAACAGGACATTTAATAGGTTATAATTGCGAACCTGAAGAAACGAAACAACATATATTAAAATCATTAGAACTCGGTCAAAATGTAATCATCGGCTATGTTCACATGGATAAAGATAAAACTGTCGTAGGCGGTCATGAAATAACAATAATCGGTTATCAAAAAGATAAAAACGGTAACGGAATTTTTATTTGTAATGATACTGATGACGAAATAAATGCGCCGATAAAAGTTCCCGAACAAGCACTTTTACCATTAATTCATCACGCAGGTATTTCAAAAGAAGCACTAAGCCAAGATGATGTTATAGTTGAAAGCTGGAAAGAAATACTTAATGATTTTCAAAATTTAATAAAAGAATCATAATTAATTTTTATTCTTTTAGAAAAAAATAATTATAAAAAAATTTTTAAAAAACATATTGATTTTTTTTTTTGACGTGTTAATATAATTATATAAATCCGAGGGGGATTAGCTCAGTTGGTAGAGCACCTGCTTTGCACGCAGGGGGTCAGGAGTTCGAGCCTCCTATCCTCCAAAGTTTAAAAAGGCCTGTATTAAACAGGTCTTTTTTGTTATCCCACAAGAGTTTTCAGAGTTCAATGACTCCAAAGTTGATATGTCTTTTTTATATACAATAAAATTAGCCTAAAAGCTAGGTGTAGCAATACTTATAGGAGGTTTTATGAGAGAGGACAAGTTTAGGAGAGTCGAACACCAATTGAAAATTAACATGATTAAAGGTAAAAATTTTTCTGAGGAAGATAAAATAAAAATTGGAAAAAGTTTTTTAGAAATGATGAACCATTTTTATTCTGATCCCAAAAATGAAAAAGAATTTTGGGAGTGGTATGAGAAAAAACATGGACCTATGCAACTCTAAATGAGTAAATAAAAATCTTGTTTTTTATGTCAAAGTCAATAACGGAGCCTTTTTCAAGCGTTCGGATGTTGTTACGTAGAGTC
>CAZGRH010000033.1:0-12485 GCA_964527005.1 uncultured Muribaculaceae bacterium
CTTTTATCCAAGGTCGTATGAATTATTTTAGTATATCTTTCTTGAACTTGCGCTTCCGGTTTTAATAAATTTTTTGAAATAAACGTATTGCTAAAAATGTTATAAGGATTTACGGTATAATTTAATATTGAAATTAACATCAAAAACAACAGAACACCAATTAAAGTTATTTTATTAAATTTTTTATAACATTTTAAATCCATAAATAATTTACTTTCCATTACATTAAACAACATTTTGCAATTAAATAATATATAGATTATACTACAAACGTTATGGACAAATATAAAAGTTATATTAAATTAATAAGAATAAATCAGTGGATAAAAAATATAATTATATTCTTTCCGTTAATATTTTCAAAAGCGGAATTTTCTTTTAATATTTTGACAAAAACCGTAACGGTTTTCATATCATTTTGTATTATTTCATCGGTAGTTTATATATTAAACGATATTTTGGATAAAAATCGGGATAAAAATCATCCGATAAAAAAGTTTCGCCCGATTGCAAATGAAATAATATCGGTTAAAAATGCCTCAATTTTGGCAATTTTTCTATTTGCCTCCTGTATGATTTTCAATATTTTTTATTCTCTTGAAATATTTTTAATTTTACTGTTTTATTTGCTTAATAATATATTTTATTCAACAACAGGAAAACATATACAATATCTTGATATTGTACTTATTTCTTTCGGTTTTGTTTTAAGAATACTTGCAGGTTATATCGTAATAAACGAACCGATTTCTGCATTAATTTTATCAATTACTTTTTTATTTACAATATTCTTAACTTCCGCAAAACGAATTACCGAATTCAGGATGAAATTATTAAAAACAAGAACCACAATAAACATTTATAAAGAAAAGTTTTTACTTTTTATGCTATATGTATCCGGTTGTTTAAGTACTTTGTTATATGCAATCTTTACTTATAAAAACTATAATTTATCATTAACATTAAGCATAATACCTTTTTCATGTGCGATTTTAAGATTTATTTCTTTAATTAAAAATCAAACATCTGATGATGATATTCATCATTTAGTTTTCAACGATAAAAAAATCAAATTATACTTTTTCTTATTTATGGTTTTAATATTAATTTATTAACATCAAAATATATTGTTTGGCATATAATTAATTTATACACAAGGGGTAAAAAATGTACAATTCAAAATCAACAAAAGCAGAAGAATTTATTTGCCATGAAGAAATTATAAATTCAATTAAATATGCAAAAGAAAACAAAAATAATATAAATTTAATAAATGAAATTTTAACAAAAGCAAAAAAACAAAAAGGACTTTCACACAGAGAAGCATCCGTATTGCTTGCTTGTGAAAACAAAGAAAAAATAAATGAAATTTTTGAACTTGCAAAAGAAATAAAACAAAGTTATTACGGCAACAGAATTGTTTTATTTGCACCGTTATATCTTTCCAATTATTGTATAAACGGATGTACATACTGCCCTTATCATGCAACAAACAAACATATTCCCAGAAAAAAAATGACACAAGAAGAAATTAAAAAAGAAGTTATTGCTCTTCAAGATATGGGACACAAACGTTTAGCTCTTGAAACAGGAGAAGACCCCGTAAATAATCCGATTGAATATATTTTGGAATCAATAAACACAATTTATTCAATCAAACATAAAAACGGCGCAATAAGACGTGTAAACGTAAATATAGCCGCAACTACGGTTGAAAATTATAAAAAATTACACGAAGCCAAAATCGGAACATATATTTTGTTTCAGGAAACCTATAACAAAGAAAGCTATGAACAACTTCATCCTACCGGACCTAAACATAATTATGCTTATCATACCGAAGCTATGGACAGAGCAATGCAAGGCGGTATTGATGATGTCGGATTAGGCGTACTTTTCGGATTAAACAATTATGAATATGAATTAGCAGGAATTTTAATGCACGCAGAACATTTAGAAGCAGTATACGGTGTAGGTCCGCATACAATAAGTGTTCCTCGTATTCGCCCCGCTGACGATATTAATCCCAATGAATTTTCAAACGCAATAAACGACGAAATATTTAAAAAAATCGTAGCAATTATTCGTATTGCAGTACCTTATACAGGCATGATTATTTCAACCAGAGAAAGTCAAGAATGCCGTGAGAAAGTATTAGAACTGGGAATTTCTCAAATTTCCGGCGGTTCAAAAACAAGCGTTGGCGGTTACTCAAAACCAGAACCAAAAAATGAAAATTCAAGTCAATTTGAAATTAGCGACAACAGAACTCTTGATGAAATTATAAATTGGCTTATGAAATTAAATTATCTTCCTAGTTTTTGCACCGCTTGTTATGGAAATAATCGTACCGGCGAAAGATTTATGTCACTTTGCAAAGATATGCAAATTCACAATTTTTGCCATCCTAACGCAATTATGACTTTAAAAGAATACTTGGAAGATTATGCTTCATCAAATACAAAATTAACGGGCGAAAACCTGTTATTAAAAGAAATAAATAAAATTTCCGATGAAGAAAGAAAACAAATTGTTATTTCCAATTTACAAAAAATTTCTCAAGGTCAACGTGACTTTAAATTCTGATTTGTTAAATTAATATTGTTATTTATTTTTTATCGTCTAAGCTTAAAGAAAGCAATTCACTCAAATATTTTATTTTCTTTTCGGCAGGAGAATATTCACAACCTCCAATAATTGATTTTTTGTAGGAATTTAATGCTTTTACATAATCTTTTTGTAATAAATAGAATTCTCCGTATAAAAAATGAGTTTCCGAATCTTTATAAAATATGTTCAAACTTTTATCCAAAAATTTTTTAGCCAAACCAAGACGATAAGAATTATTTATAAAAACTCTCGCTACATATTTATATACTTCTTTATTGAACATCTCTAAATATTGTAAATTAGAAATTATTTTATTTATTAATTCAAATTGTCCGTATTTTATAAATATATCCAAATCTTGTTCCAAAAAATTTCTTATCTCAAAATAAGAAACAAAAATATCTTCTCGTTTTTGAATTAACATAAGCATTGCAAACAACCATTGCGCAAAAGGCGAAGAATTTTTTATTAATCTTAAAATAATTTCAGCTTCAATATAATCGCCTTTTATTATTTTACAATATGCGCATCCTTCAAGATTTTCAGCTTTTTCAAAAGAATTATATGCACATTCAATATCACACTCTTGCAAAGCAATTTTTGCCAAAATATCAAAACTCCAAGACTCAAAGTTAAATTTTAATTTTTCTTTTATCTTGGAGTAATCTTTTTCAACATAAAATATTTCATTAATATCGGTTTTATTCATTTTAGAAACTGTTCAAAGAATTATTCATCATCATCATTTGAATAACTTCAGGCGATAGTTGTCTGTTATTTGAATTTTGATAATACCTTAACAAATCTGTCATTTCGTCATTTTTTGTTTTGTCATTATTCATAGATTCAAGATACATTGCAAACCGTGTATTGTCTGGCATATAAGCCCTGTTATCATTAATTTCATATTGTTTTATTTTCGCTTGTTCTTGGTCAATAAATGTTTTTGCGCTCGGATGAATATTATTCATATATTTTCCGTTAATTAATTTTTCAATTTCCGCACGATTTTGACTTTCCGAACCATTTTGCTTCGCAAAATAATCTTCTAAAAATGTATTAGGATTTGCAATTAGTTCTTTAATTTGATTTGGTGAAAATTTTTGATAATTACATCTTGCAGGATTATCCATACATAATTTCGCTTGAATGGAATAAGATGTTAATTGCGGAACCGTATTTAGCTGAATTACTTTATCAAACGCTTCATGAGCTTCCGTTTTCATTGCGATGTTCATATAAGAATTCGCAAGATAATACCACGAAATAACAGAAGACGGATCATCACTGACAACCATTTGCAAATCGGAAATGCTGCCCGCATAGTTTTTAGCTTTATATTTTTCAATTGCTTTTTTTATCACGGCAGGAGATGCTTCTTCCGCATTAACAACATTTATTCCGCAAATAAAGCTTAAAACCATAACAATTATAAATGACAATATAACCTTTTTCATAAATTTTCCTCGTTACATCAATTTATTTAGAGTACTTCATAATAGATTATATACCCATTTATCAAAAAAAACCTAATCCGTTTATATTAAAATTTATTTTTTTAACCGCACGGATAAAATTTCAGAATAAATTATGAATAATAAAAATAATACTTAATTAATTATTTTAAAGTAATTTTTAAAAATTTTCTCATTTAAAAAGATGAAAATATAAATATTTAGTATATTAAATTTTGTAACAAGTGTATAATGTTATATGTATTTGTTCAGTATATCCGAGGGAGGAAGAATGAAAATAAAAATTAAAGAAACTCTAAAATCTAAAAAAGGATGGAGTTTATATAAACTTGCCAAAATTTTAAATCTTCCGCAACAAACAATATACTCTTGGGCAAGCGGGAGAACACAACCGTCTTACGAAAACATGGACAGACTATGCGAAGCAATTAACTGTACGGTCGGTGATTTATTTGAAGCAGAACCCGTACAACAGAAACTGAATTTAGCCGTAAATCAATAATTATGAATTATATTTGGTATTTTTTAATTATTTTTTCAATAATTTTCGGAGCAATTAACGGCAAATTAGATGAAGTTACAAATGCCGTATTTTCCGGAACACAATTAGCAATAAAAATTGTTATTACTCTTTTAGGTATCATGACTTTTTGGCTTGGCATTATGAAAATTGCCGAAAAATCGGGTATTGTTGAATTTTTGGCGAAAATATTAAATCCTGTTGCAAAAATTATTTTTCCGGAAGTTAAAGATAACAAAATTATCGGAGATATAGCAATGAATTTTTCCGCAAATGCGCTTGGATTAGCAAATGCGGCAACTCCGATAGGAATAAAAGCGATGGAAGGTCTGCAAGAAATAAACACCGATAAAGAAAGTGCTTCCGATTCAATGTGTACATTTTTAGCTATGAATACCGCCGGATTTCAATTAATTCCGGCAACGGTAATTGCTATTTTAGCCGCAAACGGGTATAAAAATCCGACGGAAATTATTTTACCCACACTAATAGTTACGGGAACAGCATTTACTTTTGCAATATTAATTTCTAAATTCTTTCAAAAAATATTTTCAAAACAAAAATCAAATGAGGCGATAAATGATGATTAAAGGAATATCGGATACAATTTCACTTTGGATTTTTCCCTCGGTAATAATTATCATATTAACTTGCGCAATATTAAAGAAAATACCCGTATACGAAACGTTTATTGATGGGGCAAAAAACGGAGCAAAAGTAACTTTAAACATTATTCCGTATTTAGTCGGAATAATAGTTGCTATTTCTATGTTAAGAGCATCAGGAATAATAGAAAACATTGCAACATACGGTCAAAATATATTTGAAAAAATTAATTTACCCGCAGATATTCTTCCGCTTGCAATTGTTCGTTCACTTTCCGGAAGTGCAGCAATAGGCGTTTTTTCGGATATTATTGCAAATAATGATATTAATTCATACGTAACCAAACTTAGTGCGGTCATGCTTGGCAGTTCGGAAACTACATTTTACGTTTTAACCGTATATTTTGGTTCAATCGGTATAAAAAAATACAGATATGCAATTTTAACGGGATTAAGTGCTGATATTATCGGAATTATCATGGCTATTGCAGTTACAAGAATATTCTTTTTATAATATTAATTTTTATCAACAAATATTTGATTTTGAATTTGTTCTGTTTTATTTTTTGCATTAAAATAGTATTATAGAATTGAAGGAATAGGAAAAATGACAGATAAAAATGTAAAATCAATAATTCTTGCGGCAGGGAAAGGCACAAGAATGAAATCGGAACTTCCGAAAGTTTTACATTCTATTTTTAACAAACCGATTTTAGGCTATATTATAGATGCAATAAATAATACAAATTATGTTGATGAAAATTATGTTATAGTCGGACACAATGCGGAACAAGTTGAAAATTATGTAAATACAAATTATAAAAATGCAAAATGTATTTTACAATCACCGCAACTCGGAACAGGCGATGCCGCAAATAAAGCAACTCCGTTTTTAAAAGATTTTGACGGATATGTAATTATTACAAATGGCGACACACCTTTAATTACATCAGAAACAATTAAAAAATTTATAGAAAATCATCACAAAAATAATGCGGATTTAACAGTAATGTCCGCTATTTTTGAGAAACCTGACGGTTTGGGAAGAATAGTCAGAGATGAAAACAACAAATTTGTTGCAATCGTTGAAGAAAAAGATACTACCCCCGAACAAAAAGCAATAAAAGAAATTAATTCAGGCGCATATTGCGTTAATTGGAAATCTATCGCCCCTGCCTTTAATTCTTTAAAAAATAACAATGCTCAAGGTGAATATTATTTAACCGATATTGTAAAATGGGCAGTAGAACAAAAATTAAATGTACAATCTTATATTTTAGAAAATAATGAAGAAATTTTCGGAATTAATTCAAAAGTTCAATTAGCGGAAGCTACAAAAATTATGAATAAAAGAACCGTTACAAAACTAATGGAAGACGGTGTACATATTGTAGATCCCGATACAACATTCATATCTCCGGAAACAACAATAGGCGCTGATACGCTAATATTGCCAAATGTTTATATTACGGGGAAAAATACAATAGGAAAAAATTGTAAAATAGGTCCTTTCGCTCATATCAGAGATGGTGCAAACATCGGAAATAATGTTCGTATCGGAAATTTCGTAGAAATAAAAAAATCAATTATCAAGGATAATACCAATGTTTCGCATTTAAGCTATATCGGAGATGCGGAACTGGGTTCAAAAGTAAATATAGGTGCAGGCACAATTACCGCAAATTACAATCCGATAACAAAAATCAAAAACAAAACAATAATAAAAGACGGTGCCAATACGGGTTCAAATTCCGTACTGGTAGCACCCGTAACAATTAACGAAAATGCGTCAATAGGTGCAGGCAGCGTTATTACGAAAGACATTGAATCATACGCACTTGCAATTACGAGAAGTCCTTTAAAAATATTTACGGATTGGGTAAAAAATAAAATTAATCAAATTTCGGGAGAAAATAAATAATGGAATTAGAATTAGCATTTCCTCAAGGTGAAAAAACAATTAATCCGACTCATGACATAAAATTATTTGCGGGTCGTTCAAATCCAAAATTAGCGGAAGAAATAGCACAATATTTGGGAACAACGGTAGGACCGATGGTTGTAAAAAATTTCGCAGACGGTGAAATTTATGTTCAAGTTCAAGAAAGTATAAGAGGCGATGACGTTTTCATCATACAACCTGTTTGCAATCCGGTTAATGAAAATTTAATGGAACTTTTAATTATGATTGATGCTTTTAAACGTGCAAGCGCTAAATCAATCACCGCAGTTATTCCTTATTACGGATATGCAAGACAAGACAGAAAAACAACAGGAAGAGAAGCTATTACAGCAAAATTAGTTGCGGATTTATTGACTACTGCAGGTGCAGACAGAATTCTTGCAATGGATTTACACACAGGTCAAATACAAGGATTTTTCAATATATTGGTAGACCACATTTATGCAACATCCGTAATAGTTGATTATATTAAAACGTTAAATATTGCAAAAGGCGATTTAGTAGTAGTAAGTCCCGATATGGGCGGTGTCGCACGTTCAAGATATTTGGCAAAATTACTTAACTGTCCGATGGCAATTATAGATAAAAGAAGAAACAAACATAATGAAGCAACCGCTGTTAATATTATCGGAGATATATCAGGCAAAACCTGCATTATGTTTGACGACATAATAGACACGGCAGGTACTATTTGTGGTGCATCTCAATTATTAAAAGAAAAAGGTGCGAAAGATGTATATGTTTGTGCAACACACCCTGTATTTTCGGGTCCGGCACTTGAAAGATTGGAAAAGGCACCTATTAAAGAAGTTGTTGTTACGAATACAATTCCGTTAAACAAAAACTTCTTACCTGAAAAAATAAAACAACTTAGTGTTGCGCCCCTGTTAGGTGAAGCAATTTCCAGAATTCACGATGGCGAGTCGGTAACTGCTTTATTCGGTTTTGAAAAAGAATATGACCGGTAAAAATATTAATAATTTTACTTTTTGAGGAAAGAGTTTAAAACTCTTTCCTCTTTTTATGCACACTATATAAAATTTGTATAAAGGCAGTTAAAAAGTATGATATAATATTAGCTATGGATTATAAAGGAAAAAGATATGCCGAAAAATTACATTTATTTTGTTGATGTCACAAATCGTGACGGTGTTCAAACCTCAAGATTAGGTTTAGCAAAATTACAAAAAACAATTATTAATTTAATGCTTGATAATTTAGGAATTACCCAATCAGAAATAGGATTCCCGACTACAAAACACGAATTAAACTATTTAAACGGGAATTTGGAACTTGTTGACAGGGGTGTTATTACAAAAACGAAATTATCGGGATGGATGAGAGGAATAGAGCAGGATGTTGTTTTATCTTTTCAAAATGTTCCCCGTTTAAAAAATGTTAATTTATCGGTTTCAACTTCCGACCAAATGATTCACGGAAAATTCGGCGGAAAGAAAACTCGTGAAGACATAATAAAATCCACAATAAAAGCAGTTGAAACCGCAGTTACCTGCGGCGCACAAATAATCGGAGTAAATGCGGAAGACGCTTCAAGAACCGATATTGAATTTCTGATTGACTTTGCACTTGCCGCAAAAAAGCAAGGCGCTCACAGATTCAGATATTGTGATACTTTGGGTTATGATGACCCGATAAGCGCTTATGAAAGAATTTCACAAATTGCGAAAGCAACCGGAATGGATATTGAACTTCATTTTCATAACGACTTAGGAATGGCAGTCGGTTGTTCGGTAATGGGAGCAAAAGCAGCTATAGATTGCGGTGTTAACGCTTATATCAATACGGCAATCAACGGAATGGGAGAAAGAGCAGGCAATGCAGATTTAATATCCTGCTTATTGGCAGTTTTAAAATCAAGCGGAATGAAAGGAAAATATCAAATTGACCCGAACATTGATTTGTCAAAGACATGGAAATTAGCAAAATATACCGCTTACGCATTTGGCATTCCTATTCCGATAAATCAACCTGCGGTCGGCGCAAATGCATTTGCGCATGAATCGGGTATTCACGCTGACGGAGCATTAAAAGACAGATTAAACTACGAATTATATGATTTTGAAGAACTCGGCAGAGGCGAACCGGAAATTGTTGAAACGGGAAGAATGATTACAACAGGTGAATACGGAGGCATTAAAGGTTTCAGAAATGTCTATGAAAAAATGGAAATAGAATTTAAAGATGAAGATGAAGCAAGAAACATTCTTGAACTTGCTCGTTATGCCAATGTTCATACGCAAAAACCTTTAACACAAAGCGAATTGAAATTTATATATTATTATCCTGATATTGCGGCAAAAATAATGACGGTTACACCTTATTATTTACCGACAGGTATTTTAAAAGAAAGAATGGATAATCAATTCATTACTAAACCACATTTATTTGTATAGGAGAGAAAATGGGACAAACAATAGCAGAAAAAATATTATCGGCACATACCGGAAAACAAGTAACCCCCGGAGAGTTGGTAATTTCAAACATAGATGTAGTTATGGTGCAAGATGGCACCGGACCTTTAGCGGTAAATGAATTCAAGAAAATGAATAAAACGAAACTAAACAATCCTGAACGAACAATTTTATTCATTGACCATGCCGCCCCCAGCCCCAGAAAAGAATTATCAAATTCTCATACGGTATTAAGAGAATTTGCAAAAGAATACGGAGCAATACTTTCAGAAGTCGGTGACGGAGTTTGTCATCAAAGATTAGTTGAAAGTTTCGTAAATCCAGCAGAAATTTTATTAGGTGCAGACTCTCATACTTGCACCTCAGGAGCCTTAGGCGCATTTGCAACGGGTGTCGGTTCAACTGATATTGCGGTTGTAATGGCACTTGGTAAAACTTGGCTAAAAGTACCGTCCACATATAAAATTGTTTTAAACGGAAGTTTTCCGAAAGGTGTTTATGCAAAAGATTTAATTTTACATTTAATAGGTCTAATCGGTGCTGACGGTGCAACATATAAAGCATTGGAATTTACGGGCGACGGTGCAAAAAATCTGTCAATGGCAGAAAGATTTACTATTTCAAATATGGCGGTTGAAGCGGGCGCAAAAGTCGGATTGTTTGAAACTGATGAAAAAACTCGTGAATATTTGAAAGAACAAGGCAGAGAAGATAAATTTGTCGAAATTAAAGCAGATGATGATGCCGTATATGAAAGAGTAATAACAATTAATTTAAATGAATTAAAACCGACCGTTTCATGCCCGCATACCGTAGATAATACAAAGACCATTGACGAAATGGAAAAAATTGCAATTAATCAAGTATTTATCGGAACATGTACAAACGGAAGAATAGAAGATTTAAGGATTGCGGCGGAAATTTTAAAAGAAAAAAAAGTTAAAGACGGAGTACGCTTACTTGTTGCACCCGCTTCAAGAAAAGTATTTTTAGAAGCTTTAAACGAAGGATTAATTTCAACATTCGTTGAAGCAGGTGCTGCTATAGTAACTTCAGGATGCGGCGCATGCGTAGGTGTACATGCCGGCATTTTAGGTGACGGAGAAGTTTGTTTAGCAACACAAAACAGAAATTTTAGAGGCAGAATGGGCAATACAGAGGGCTTTATTTATTTAAGTTCTCCCGCTACTGCCGCATACAGTGCAATAAAAGGTTATATAGCTGATGTTAGGGAGATTTTATAATGGAACTTAAAGGTAATGCTTTTAAATTTGGTGATGATATTTCTACAGACCATATTGCTCCGGGAAGATTATTCCACTTACGTTCTAATCTTCCGGAATTAGCAAAACACGTTTTAGAAGATGCAGATTCAGAATTTGCTTCAAAAATGAAGAAAGGCGATTTTGTTGTTGCCGGAAATAACTTTGGATTAGGTTCTTCAAGAGAACACGCACCGCAAATTATTAAAATTGCAGGAGTTGGCGCAGTTTTAGCAAAAAGTTTCGCAAGAATTTTTTATCGCAATGCAATAAATATCGGATTACTTTTAATTGAATGTGATACGGATAAAATCAATGCAGGAGATGAACTAGAAATTGACATAAAAAAAGGTTTTGTATTTAATAAAACACAAAATATAAAAATGCCGATTACACCGCTTCCAGATGTAATGATTAAATTATTAAACGAGGGTGGATTAATCGAACACATTAAGCTACACGGCGATTTTGATTTAGTATAAAATAATGCCTGTGCTTAGCGCAGGCATTTAATTATTAAAAAAGGAGATAAAATGAAAACAATAACTTTAATTCCCGGTGACGGAATAGGGCCTGAAATTACCGAATCAGTAGTTAAAATACTGGATGAAGCAGGTGCAAAAATAAATTGGGATGTTCAATCCGCAGGTGCCGATGTCATAGAAAAAGAGGGAACTCCACTTCCGCAAAGAGTTATTGAATCAATAAAAAGAAACAAAGTTGCATTAAAAGCACCCGTGACTACTCCTATAGGAAAAGGGTTTAGAAGCGTAAATGTTGCATTAAGAAAAGAACTTGATTTATATTCCAATCTGCGCCCTTGCAAAAATATCGACGGGATTAAAACGAAATTTGACAATGTTGATTTAATTATAGTAAGAGAAAATACCGAAGATTTATATGCAGGAATAGAACGACAAGTTAACGAAGATACTGCGGAATCAATAAAAACAATTACAAGAAAAGCTTCAATGCGTATCGTCAAATTTGCATTTGATTATGCAGTAAAAAATAATCGTAAAATGGTGACGGCAGTTACAAAAGCGAATATTTGTAAATTATCTGACGGGTTATTTTTAAATTGCGCAAGAGAAGTAGCAAAAAATTACCCGAACATAACCTATAATGAAGTGCTTGTAGATAATGTTTGTATGCAATTGGTTCAAAATCCTGAAAAATACGACGTATTGGTGTTACCGAATTTATATGGTGATATAGTTTCGGATTTATGTGCAGGATTAATCGGTGGCTTAGGCATTGCAAAAGGCGCAAATATCGGCGAAAATGCGGCTGTTTTTGAACCTGTTCACGGCAGTGCGCCCGATATAAAAGGTCAAAATAAAGCAAATCCTACCGCTTTACTTTTATCCGCAATTGATATGTTAAAATACATTGAACAAAATTCCGTAGCTGAAAAAATAGAAAAAGCATTGTACAAAACAATAAAAGACGGTAATATTTTAACCGCAGATTTAGGCGGAACCGCAACTACAAGCGAATATACGGAAGAAATCATAAAAAACTTATAAAATTTGTAAAAAACACAAATTATTTATTAGTTATTTTAACAAATTAAAACCCTAAATCACTTTTGTTTTAGGGTTTTAATTTATTTTAT
>CAZGRH010000034.1:0-12154 GCA_964527005.1 uncultured Muribaculaceae bacterium
AATTTTATCGGAGTTTGGAAACAAATTCCTTTTTTGAAATATTTCTTTAACAGTTTTATTGTTGCGGCTTTTACGGTTGTATTAAATCTTATTTTATCGTCACTTGCCGCTTATCCGCTTGCAAGAATGGAATTTAAAGGTAAAAATTTTATATTTTTTCTTATACTTGCAACAATTATGATTCCGTTTCAGGCAATTATGTTACCTGTTTATTTAATAGTATTAAAACTTCATCTTGTTGATTCTTACGGACAAATTATGGGATATTTGGGGTTAATATTACCGTTTGCGGTAAATGCATTCGGAATATTTTTAATGCGTCAAGCATTTTTAACCGTTCCTAAAGAAATGGAAGAAGCGGCATTTATAGACGGATGCAGTATTTTTAATATTTGGAGAAAAATTTTATTGCCGATGACCGCTCCAACACTTGCTGTATTGGCAATATTTACATTTATTGGTTCTTGGGGTGAATTTTTATGGCCAAGCATTATTTTGACAAATAAATCGTTATATACCTTGCCTGTAGGTGTTAATGATTTACAGGGAATGTTTAGTGCAAATTGGAGATATATAGCGGCAGGTTCAATAATCTCAATTATTCCTATTATTATTTTCTTTGTTTCAATGCAAAAATACTTTATATCAGGGCAAAATGAAGGTGCGGTAAAAGGATAAAAAAATGTCTTCGTTATACGAAGACTGCCCTTTTCTTTATATATTCCAATATTCCCTGTTCATACCATTTTGTGCGTTAACCTTTTTGTAAAAAACCAAAAGAATTATCATTTTCATATAATTCAACTTCATCAAAAAAAGATTTTTTCGTTGAAAAATCGAAAAGATTTTTTTCTTCTTCATGTCTATCGCAAAAATCAACATCTTTAAATTCATTTTCGTCATTAAATTTGTTTTCGAAAATGTTGATAAATTTTTCATTATAACCGTTGATACTTGCAAAGAAACTCATAAATTCCTCAACATGAACACTTATACAGAACACTTATATATATAAAGTATATATATAAGTAATAATTGCCCGTTTTTAAACAAAAAATCACACTAAATTTAAAATATATTGATTTTGTTCGATTTTAAAGCAAAATCCAACTTAATATAACTTAATAAAAAAGCAAATCATTATTCTTTAAAATA
This sequence comes from uncultured Muribaculaceae bacterium, assembly GCA_964527005.1. Taxonomy (GTDB): domain Bacteria; phylum Cyanobacteriota; class Vampirovibrionia; order Gastranaerophilales; family Gastranaerophilaceae; genus Avigastranaerophilus. The sequence goes on from CAZGRH010000034.1 coordinate 1,156, forward strand.
AAGAGTTCACTTCGGGAAAAATTTCTACGGTTCTTTTTAAAATATTATTCATATACGCAATTGCTATTCCGTAATTTGTAATTGGAATTTGTTGTAATTGAGCTTTTTTATATCTGTTTAAAACTTCGGTTTCTTTCAAAGTGCAACCGCCGCAATGAATAATTAAAGAATATTTTGTTAAATCAGACGGAAAATCGTTTCCTGAAGAAAATTCAAAATTTAAATTTTTGTTTGTATATTTTTTTATTAAATTAGGAAGTTTTACTGTTCCGATATCTTCACATTGTCTGTGATGTGTACATCCTTCCGATATTAAAACGGTATCACCGTCTTCTAAATGTTCAATTTTTGCGGCACCGTTTACGGCTATATTTAAAACTCCTTTATATCTTGAAAAGAGAATGGAAAATGATGTTAAAAATATATTTTTAGGCACAATTTGCGCAACTTTATTAAAAACCTGAGAATCCGTAATAACTAATTTCGGAGGGTGTTTTAAATTGTTTAAAGCATTTTCAAGTTCTGTTTCTTGAACAACAAGAGTTATGGCTTTTGCTTCCAATAAATCTCTGATGACTTGTTGTTGCGGCAATATCAACCTGCCTTTAGGCGCAGATGAATCAATCGGTGTAACCAAAATTACGGTTTCATTTTCATTTATCATATCTCTGATTAAAACATTATTTTTTATGTCTTTGGGATTTAAATCAGCAATTAAATTTTTTAATTTATCAATATTAAAATTATTTTTTACGCTGATTGCAATTTCATTTGTTGAATTTGTTGCAAAATCGGGTAACAAATCAATTTTATTGTAAACAATCAGATATTTTAAATTATTTTCTTTGAAAATATTTATAAAATCAGTATCTTGTTTTGAAATTCCTATTGTTGCGTCTATAACCAAAATTGCAATATCGACATTTTTTAAAACTTCTTTTGTTCTTTTAATTCGAAGTTCTCCTAAATATCCCACATCATCAAATCCTGCGGTATCAATTATTTCTACCGCACCTAAAGGTAATATTTCCATAGCTTTTTTTACTGGATCCGTAGTTGTTCCTTTAACATCGGAAACCAATGATACTTGTTGGGAAGTTATTGCATTTACAACACTGGACTTTCCCGCATTACGTTTGCCAAAAACTCCTATGTGTATTCTTTCTGCGGATGGTGTAGAATTCAAACTCATAATTATGCCAAATCGCTTTCATCTATATGTAAAGGTAAATATATTGTAAATGTAGAGCCTGAATTTTCTTTGCTTTCTACCGTAATTTTTCCGTTATGATGTTGTTCTATTGCAATTTTTACCAAATGCAATCCTAATCCTGTTCCTTTTACCGTATGAGTAGCATTTTCAACCCTATAAAATCTGTCAAATATTTTATCTAAAGATTCTTTTGGAATTCCGATACCGTTATCTTTTACGGAAAACCAAAAATAATTATTATCGTTTGAAATACCCGCTTTTATTAATATATTTGTATTTGCATTTGAATATTTAATGGCATTTGAAAGTAAATTTCTTATTACTCTATCAATACTTTCAATATTTATAGGTACAAGCGGAAGTTCTTTTGTTTTTCCCATTGATATATTCATATTTTTTTCTTCCGCCAAAATTTTAATTGAAGAAATATTTTGTTTTAATAAATCAACGACATTTGCATATTCTTTTCTCAATTTAACATTACCGGACTCTAAACGTGAAAAATCCAAAATATCATTCACCATTGCGTGTAAGCGTTTTGCTTCAATATCAAGAGTATTTAAAAATTCTTTTTTTGTTTCTTCATCAAAATCATCGCCGTTATTACAAAGGGTATCTATATATGTTCTTAAAACGGTAACAGGAGTTCTTAATTCATGAGAAACATTTGAAATGAAAGTATTTTTTAATTTATTTACTTCCGTTTCTCTTGTAATATCAATTAAAACAATTATATAGCCGACATAATCCTGTTGTTTTGAAAACATTGGTGAAATCATTGATTTTATGGTTTTTTTACCTGCTTCAATATTAAATTCAATCGGTTTTTGCTCAATAATATTCAATGGAGTATCTTTAAATTCTTCAATTTTTTCCATAAAACATTTTTGACCGTGAGAGTCTATATAATCTTGAATTTTTTCATTTAACAAATTTTTTTCTTCTATATCCAGCATAGATAAAGCGGAAGAATTTGCAAGAACAACTTTGTCGTTATTATCACATACAATAACTCCGTTTATAATGCTCATTAAAACGGCTTCCAGTTTATTTCTTTCCAATGTTAATTGTTCGATATTTTCTTCTTCGTATTGAGAAAGACTGTTAGACATATCGTTAAATGCAGCAGTGAGTTCCCCCATATTTTCCGATTCAAGTTTATAACCGAATTTACCTGTTGCGATTTGTTTTACGCCCGTATAAAGCTTTTTCAATTCTTTTGACATTAACAGTAAATTAATCAAAAGAAAAACCGTAAATGTAAGCCAAGTAAGAATAAAAATTCCGAATAAAGATTTTTTTGAAGCGGAAGAAATTTGTTTTATGCCGTTACCTGTCATCCCGACTCTGACGGAACCGACTCTTTCGCCGGTTTTGATAACAATGGCGGGAGCACTAACATTAACGGTAACATCATATTCTTTAATCGGAATAATATCTTTTGTTGAATAAACAATGTTATTATTGTTGTCTTTATATTCTATATATGCAACATCTCTGTTATCACCTAAAATCGCAATTGAATACCGATTTAACATTTCTTGTCTTTCTGCTTTAGGCACATTTTTTTCGATTTCGGCATACCTTATTGCAAAATTTCTTGTCATTAATTGAGCAAAATCGGAATAAGTTTTATCCATTTTTGTTTGAACATTATTTGTTGCAAAAAAAGCAATAATACTGACAAACGCAGAACATAAAAGAATTCCCGTAATTATAAATTTCGCTTGAGTGTTTAGATGAAAATTTTTGATATTCATAACTCTGCGATTATATCATTTAATTAACGTTTTATCTACTAAAAATAATCAATTAAATTAATTTACCACTTATAAATAAATTCTTTCGGCGAATATGACTTTAAATATTCAAACATTTCGTCAACAGATGTTGCAATATAATATAAAGATTTCATTTCTTCTTTTGCAAATTTATTTTCATAAACGGTATCAAACATTTTTATTAAATTATCGTAATACCCGTCAAAATTTAAAAATACAATAGGTTTGTTATGATAACCTAATTGTTTTGCAACAATAATCTCAAAAATTTCTTCAAAAGTACCAAATCCCCCGGGCATGCAAATAAACATATCCGCATATTTTTCCATTGTCGCTTTTCTTTCACGCATATCTTCGGTAACAATAACTTTAACAAGATTAGGATGTTTTAAACCGAAAGATTCAATACGTTTGGGAATAACACCGATTACATCTGCCCCGTTTTCCGCTGCTTTATTGGCAATTACTCCCATCATTCCGATTACGGTTCCGCCGTAAACCATATTATAAGAATTTTGACCTAATTTTATCCCGAGTTCTTCCGCTATTTTGTAGAATTTTTCCGGTAAATAATTACTGGAAGAGCAATAAACACATATAGTTTTTTTATTCATATTTTCTCCTGTTTTTTAAACTCCAATTATTTTTAATGTTTCGTATTCACCTATAATTTTGCAATTAAAAACATTATTTTCTTCCGTGAGTGAATGTGCTAAATATGCACCCATAATAGCTTCCAGCTGAGCAACCGGCAACATATTCGGAGGTAATTCTCGCATGTTATATTTAAGTCTTAAAGTATCCTGTAAACTTTTGCAATCAGCCGGTGTTCGTTCTTTAAATGCAAAACCGTTATTAAATGCTTGTTTTATATTCTCACAGTCAAATCTAAAAACATCAACATTTTTAGATTTTAATTCTTTAAAATATTCACAACCTCGAGTTGAAAAGCGGTCTGTCCAACCGTCACGATTTTGCATTTTGTTATCTAAATTAACCACATCATAAGTTCTTGAATTATATTTCCATTTCGCATTTAACATTGTTTCATTTTGCGGAACGGAAATTGTTATTATTGAATTTTGCACACCTGCAAAATTATCAATAAAATATTTAACATCCGACATTGAAAATAATTTATCCAATTTAATAATTTTCAAATTTTTGTCCAATACCGCAATCGCAGATTCGATTGTACTTAATCCGCTTAATGAAATTCCGATAAATGAAACTTTTGAAAATTTATCTTTTAAAATATCCATATTATATATTTTCTCAAATGATTTTATGATAATATTCTATTATATATATAAAATATTATCAAAGAATTAAATATGGAGAATAAACCGATGTTTACCATAGATAAAAAAACACTTACCGCAGAAATCGAAAAATTAAGAAAGCCATCAGTACTTGTAATCGGCGACATGGCTATTGATGAAATGATATACGGCAGCACGGACAGAATGAGCAGAGAAGCTCCCGTTTTGATTTTGCGTCATTATAATACAAAAATTATATTAGGAGCAGCTTCAAATGCCGCAAATAATTTGGCAGCCTTAACCAACGGAAAGGTTAGTGTTATAGGTACTTACGGTGATGATTATTATGCTCCAATATTATTAAATGCATTCAAATCATCGGGCATTAACACCGAATATATGATTAAAGATACAAACAGAGCTACTACCGTAAAATCACGTATTTCAGGTTCTTGCTCACAATCCGTAACACAACAAATAGTAAGAATTGACAGAGAAACAATTACTCCTCTATCAAAAGAAACCGAAAAAAAAGTTATCGAACAAATGGAAAAAGCTATTCCGCTTCATGATGCCGTAATTCTTTCAGATTACAATATCGGATTATTAACAGATGAAATAATTGCGAAAGCAATTGAATTATCAAAAAAATATAACAAAATTATTGTAGTGGATTCACAAAAAGATTTAGACAGATTTCAAGGCGTTACGTCTATGACTCCAAACCAACCCGATAGCGAAAAATTTGTAAATTTCTTTATTACGGATGAAAGTTCTTTGAAAAAAGCAGGAAAAGTAATGCTCGAAAAGACAACTGCCGATTCTGTTTTAATTACATTGGGCGGTGACGGAATGGCTTTATTTGAAAGAAACGGAGAAATGCACAAAATTCCGGTATTTAACAAAACAGATGTTTTTGATGTTACAGGTGCTGGCGATACGGTTGTTGCAACTTATACGCTTGCAATGGCAGCAGGACTTTCAAAACAAAATTCCGCAATCATTGGTAATCTTGCAGCAAGTATTGTAATAAGACAATTCGGTTGTGCTACAACTACAATTGATATTTTAAAATCCGCTTTAGAAAAAACCGATTTTAACAATATTTTGATTAATGCTTAATTTTAAATTCAGCATTGTTTATTTTATGAAAATTTGAGGAAATATTATGCTAAAAAAATTTAAATTAACAGATTATGTAATATTAGGATTTTGTATAATTGCGCTTATTGTCGGATTTTTTGCGTTTATACAAAAAAAGAATTTTTCTAATCTTCCGATAGAAAAAGAAACGACAATATATTTTGATGTTTTTTTCAGAGGAATAACAATGTCTTCTGCTCAAACTCCGTTCAAAATCGGGGATGATGCATTTATTACAATAAGAAATGTTCCGTATACAAAATTAAAAATTGTTGATATGGACGGAATGGCAAGAAAAACTATTGTTTCCGCAAATAATAAAGAAGGGTTTATCGTAACTGATGATCCCGCAACTCCAAATTTATATGATTTTATTATCAAATTGAAAGATACGGCTAAAAAAACTTCTGACGGATATGTCGCAGGAGGAAACAAAATAAAAATGGGCGTTCCCGTTATAATTGAGGGTGAAAAATATAAATATCACGGAACTGTTTCAAATGTATACGAAGCAGACGAAGTTAAATAATTTAATGAAGTGCAAGAAGAATAATGAAAATATTAAGCTCAACGATTTTTGATTTTATTAACGGATTTCTTGCTTTTATTCAAGAAAAAACCGATAAATTAAGACAAAACAGTTTTTTGTTGTCGAATATAGATATATTTATTTTAATTTCAATATTAGCAACGTTTGCATTATCAACTTTTGCACAAACAGGTTTAATAGGATTTGTGTCATTTTTCGTTCCGTTTTTTGTTGTTATAAAAGTAATAATTACAAAAGGTGAAAAAATAGAAATTGAAAAATGCAATTTTTATTTGTTAATTTACCTTTTTTTGTGCTTAATCAGTAACTTTACGTCATCCATGCCGACACAAAGTTTTTACGGATTTATGAAAACTTGTACTTATTTTGCTTTTTATTTCGCATTGTGTCAATTTTTAAAAAACAATAAAAAGTACATAATGTTGTTGATTTTTTTCATTGCGATTTTAATCGGAGCAGAAAGTATAATCGGAATTGCGCAAAATATTACGGGTGTTGAAGTTTCTTCAACTTGGCAAGATACAAGTTATGTTTCTCCCGAGCATATATTATCAAGAGTATACGGAACATTAAAACCGTTTAACCCCAATTTATATGCGGCATATCTGCTTGTAGGACTTCCTGCATTATTTGCAATTTTCGGAATATATTTAAACAAAAAAAATTATAAATTAGCATTTTGTTCTTTATTCTTTTCTGCTATTTGTATATTAACAATTTTTCTTACAGGCTGCAGAGGCGCATATTTAGGTTTGTTTGTTGTATTTTTTACAATTTTTTTAGTTTCATTTTATGTTGTATTCTTTGAACTAAACAATGTTAAAATTAAAAAATATTGGAAATATATAACAACAATGTGCGTTAGTTTTGGTACTGCATTTTTATTATTAAATCAAAGTATTTTAAAAAGAATTCTTTCAATTTTTATTATGAGGAATGATTCTTCCACATCATTCAGAATGAATGTATATAATTCCGCAATTCAAATGTTTCAAGACAATTTTTTATACGGAATAGGCGTAGGAAATAAAGTATTTAGAGAAATCTACGGGCTTTATATGGTTTCAGGATTTGATGCTTTAAGTTGTTATTGTATTTTTCTTGAAATTGCGGTAGAAAGCGGTATTTTAGCATTAATTGCTTTTATTGCTTTTTTATTTAACATAATAAATGTCGCATATAATAAATTTAAAACTTTAACAGATATAAATTATAGAATTTTAATTTTATGTTGTGTTTTATCAATAATTGCAATGTCTGTTCATGGACTGTTTGATACTGTTTTTTACAGACCGCAAATTCAATATATATTTTGGACGATTGTTGCTTGTTTGGTTACTTTATTAAAAGAAGAATAATATTTTTTAATTTTTCATTTCTTTTAATTTTCGTTTTACCATATAAATTTCAACAAAACCCATTGAAAATAAAGCGCTTGCAAGTGCTATCCAATAACCTTGCAGTAATAAACCGAATTTACCGACTAAAATTAACGCAATCGGCATAGCTATAACCCAATAGCAAAATAATACGGCATTTGATACAAATTTAGTCATTTTAAATCCTTTTAAAATACCGCCCATAATGACCTGAAAACCATCAAAAATTTGATACATGGCAACTATAAAAATTAAAGGCAAAGCGATTTTTAAAACTTCTGTATCTCCCGTAAATAAATTAATTATTTGTTTCGGAAAAACTGCAAGTATAATTCCTGCTAATGCCATTATGCCAATTCCCATTATACTTCCCGCTTTTGAATATTTTATAATTTCATTTTTATTATTTGCACCGTAATTATATGCAACTTTTACACTTAAAGCTGTTGAAATTGAAAGCGGTATTCCAAATGTTACGGAAGAAATAGTTGTCAGTATATTATGTACGGCAGCATATAATCCTTCTTGTCTGCCAACTAAAATTGTTATAACATTAAATGCCAAAAATTCTAATAATAAAGCAAAACCGATTGGTGAACCTATTTTTATTAATTGTTTCATATAAGAAAAATCTGTTTTAGCTTTAAAATTTATTAATTTAAATATGTATATAAACATAATTAAGCCCATTAGAGTTCTTACCGTTAATGTTGCTATTGCGGCACCTTTAACTCCCATTGACGGAATAATTCCGAACCCGAAAACAAATACTATATCAAAAATCAAATTTATAATTACCGCAAAAGCTAATAATATATTCGGAAATTTTACAATTTCGTATGATTGTAAAAATTGTTTTAACCCCTCAAACAAAAACATTCCGAACATAGAAAAAGAAACAATTGATAAATATTGTTGAATGTTTTTCGCTAATTCCGTTTCAAAACCTATTTTAGGGATGAACAAATTAATAACAAAGCTGATTAATGTAAAAAACATTGCAGAAACAAAAGAAAAAACTAAAGTTGAAAGCAAAAATTTTTTAACAGGCTTTTTTGAACCTCTTTTATTTGATAAAACAATAGAAACAGAAGTTAAAATTCCTATTCCGAATATAAAAACAGAAGAAAAAATAGCATTTGCAATACTAATTGCGGCTAATGCATTTATATTATATCTTGCCGAAACTAAAATATCAGTTATTCCGATTAACATGTGTCCTAAGTTTCCGATTAAAATCGGAAACGCTAACGTTAATAAATTTTTAAAATATGCTTTATTTATATTGAATAATTGAGGAATTTTATACATTTTGTTGTTCGTTTGTTTTTAATTTTTTATATTCTTCTTTGTGAATGCGCATATCATTTGCACGGTCGTAATATTCAACAAATTTCATTCCTAATTCTTCAGTTTTATTGGCGGCATATTCAAGGAGTTCGTATATTTTATCCGGAACATTATATTTGTTGTTTATATACCAACCGCCCTCAACATCAAGAACTACACTTTTAATTCCTGATTTAACCGTCAAATCAAACCATTTATCAATTTCTTCTTTGTTATCATTATAATCGGGATATATAATATATTTCGTTTTTGCTTTATATTTATTTTCGCCTTGTGCCGCTGCATATTTTGCGAGATTTTTCCAAACGGTATCAAAATGAGGAACTCTTTTTATATTTTGATAAGTTTCTGAAGTTCCTGAATCAACGGAACATACAAGAGTTACTTTCCCCTCTCTTAAACCTCGTTCAATTGCTTGCGAATATTTTACACAAGAAGAATGCACTCTAATATTATCACAACCTGCGTCCATTAACATATTCATCATAGGTTCAAATTCGGGTAATAGTGCAGGTTCTCCGCCGCCAAATCCTATTTCTCCGCCGCCTCTTATTTTCCCCATTTTTGCAAGTTCTTTTATAACGGGGTACATATTATAATTTTCTCTGGAATTAAAGAAATCAGATTGTTCATTCGTAAAACAATACTTACATTTGCAATTACATTGTGTCCAATGATTAAAAACCATAAAATTAATATAGTCTTCATCATCCCATTCTCGTTCTTTTAAAAAGAAACAACCTTTGCATTTTTCAAGAATAATTCCTTTTTTGTTAAGTTCTCTCATTTTACGCTTTTCTTTAAAGAATTTATTCCAATCAATCATTTCGCCTTTATAATTATCAATGAGAATTTGTCTTCCGCCACCTTCATGACAATTAAAACAACACATTTTAATATTTTCATAATCGACATTAAAACCGTGTTGAATATATTCGCAACTTACGTATTTCATAGGTTTATTTGGTTTTTTTGCAAAAAAAGATTTGATTTTTTCTAACATAAACAATCCTTATTCCTTTTAATCATAGTATATCAAAAGCAATAAGACTTCAAATATTATAAAACCGATAAATTAATTTATATATTTGCCATCGAAAAGTTCTTTTACCATTGCGGCTTGGCTTGATGAATCTATTATTTTTTGAGGTTGATTTTTCTCTTGTTTTTCCGCTTCTTTATAATTATGAAATTCTTCTTCCTCTTGTTGTTTTATATCTTTAACTGATGGTTCTTTTTTTATCGGATTTGATGTGATTTGCGGAATTTTTTTAGACAAATCAACGTTATCACCGAGAATAATCTCTATAATCGGGTTTGAAACATTTAAATAAGAACATACGGCATCATAAAGGGCTTGTTTTTTTGCACCTTCTCTTGCTTGTTTAACAAACATTTCTTTAGTAAATGCAACTACAATTTTATCATCGGTAATTTCGACGGGTCTGGCAAGATTTGAATAAAAAGCTCTGTTCGGCGGGCTTGCAATACTTTGCAGAATAGATGCCCACAAATAATTAATATCATTATTTACTTCTGCTTTTTGTTGCGGAATTTGTTCCGATATTTGTTCATTTTGTGATGGTGTTTCAATATTTATATTCTTATCTGTTATTTGTTCTTGCGGCTTTGGTTCTGTAATTTGTTTTATTTGTCGGTTTATAACAGATGTAGGTATTGCCGTTGTTTGTACGTTAATTTTACCGGAAGCTAATTTCTCTTCTAAAATTTCAATCCTTTTTAACAAATTTTCACACGACGGTAAATTTTTATAATTTGTCAAATCAATAATACAAAGTTCCAACCAAAGATATTTATTTGTTGTTTCTTTAATTTGAGTTGTATAGTATGCTAATTTGTCTATGATTTGAATTATTTCGGAAACAGTAAAGTTTTCGGATTGTTTTTTTAATTTTTCATAATTAGTTTCATTGATTTGAGTTAACGAAAAAACGAGTTCTTTATCCGCACAATTTTTTATAATCATTAAATCTCTGAAAAATTGAATTAAATTTGAAACTATTTGAACCGGCTCATTCCCTTTTGAATATATTTTATCAATTAAAGGAACGCTTTGAGTGCAATCCGAATTTATAATATAATCTGCAATTTTAGATAATACGTCATAAGAAATTTTACCTAAAATTTCATTTATATCATTAACATCAATTTGTTTATTTACTCCAAGGACACTGATTTGATCTAAAAGCGCTAAAGCATCACGCATTCCGCCTTGCGAATTTTTAGCTATTGAAAATAATGCTTCTTTTGAAATATTTATATTTTCTTCTTTTGAAATATATTCAAGTCTTTTAACTGTA
>CAZGRH010000035.1:0-11631 GCA_964527005.1 uncultured Muribaculaceae bacterium
AAAATCATAGCTTTTTTCTTTTGTAACATTTTTTTTGAAAAACTTGTTTGTTTTCGGTGTTTTGTTTATGCTTGAAAGAGCGATTTGAACATTAATAAAAAATGAGTGATTTAAAAAGAACATTAAATTTAAAAGATTCAATATCAATAGTAATAGGTTCCATGATAGGAAGCGGCATATTTATTGTGTCTGCCGATATATCAAGAATTGTAGATAATGCGTGGTTATTGCTTTTTGTATGGTTAATCGGCGGTTTGTTTTCGTTATCGGGGGCGATTGCCTATGCAGAGCCGGTTTTAAATATCAAAGAAGATGGCGGACAGTATATCTTTTTAAAAAAAATGTTTAACGACTTGATTGCGTTTTTATACGGTTGGACATTGCTTTTGGTAATTCAAACCGCAACAATCGGGGCAGTTTGTATCGCACTTGGTAAGTTTGTAGGAATTCTTGTTCCTCAAATAAGTTCTCATATTTATGTTGTTAACACTCCGTATTTTCAATTGTCAACTCAGCAATTATTTGCGCTTTTAGTATGTGTCGGGCTTACATTTATTAATACTCGAGGTATTAAATACGGTGTTATTACACAAAATATATTTACAATTACAAAAGTTTTATCAATCATCGGAATTATAATTTTAGGAATTTTCTTCGGTTGTAATTCTGAAATAATAATTCAAAATTTATCTCAAACGGTAACATTAAGTGATTTTTCGTTTAACGGTTTGGAAACTATTGCTACGGCGACAGTTGGCGCAATTTTTGCAATGGTTACATGGAATAATATTACATTTATTTCCGCTGAAGTTAAACAACCCGAAAAAAACATTCCGTTAGCTCTCTTTTGGGGGGTTATTTCCGTTATGGTTTTATATTTGTTGATAAATTTGTTATATGTTTTTTCAATTCCGTTTGAACAAATTCAACATGCGCCCGAAGATATTGTTGCGTTAGTCTTAATGCAAAAAATTACTGCGGAAGTCGGTGAAATAATAATTGCGATAATCATTTTAATTTCCGCTTTCGGAAGTGCAAACGGTTTAATAATGACAGGCGCAAGAGTTTATTATCAGATGGCGAAAGATAAATTGCTTTTTGAAAGACTTGCGGTTTTGGATAAAAAAACGAATACACCTACAAATTCTCTTTTGTTGCAATGTGTTTGGACAAGTGTTTTTATTGTATTCTGCGGAAATTACAGTCAATTGTTAGATTATGTAATTTATGCCGCTTTGATTTTTTATGTGTTAACCGTAATAGGAATTTTTGTTTACAGAATAAGAAATAAAGCTTCTGTTCAAAATAAAGTCAACAGTTTTTACGGGATTTTCTTTATAATTGTCGGCGGGTTTATAATTTATTCTTTAACTGTAAATAAATTTGTAAGTTCAATGCAAACTTTTTTTGTTATTGCAACGGGCTTGCCTATATACTATGTATGGACTAAATCTAAACGTAAAGCCTTGTGTAAAACAAAATAAAAATGTATCATGTTTTCATATCAAATAAAAGAGGTATGAAATGATAATAGATGATTTATTAAAAGAAGTTATTGACGTGGGTGCAAGTGACTTACATGTTTCGGCAGGATTGCCTCCTGTTGTTCGTGTTGACGGTAAATTGCGAAGAACGGAACATGATGTACTCACTGCGCAAGGTGTTGAAGATTTGCTTTTCCCCATGCTTAATAACGAACAAAGAAGAACTTTGGAACAGGTTTGGGAATTGGATATGTCTTATGGTATCGCAGATTTAGGGCGTTTCAGGGTAAACATTTATAAAAATAAAAGTACATACGCCGCTGCATTCAGAACTATTGTTGCTACTGTTCCGTCTTTTGAAGCGTTAAGATTGCCGGAAGTTGTTCGTTCAATAACAGCCAGACCGAGAGGTTTGATTTTGGTAACGGGTCCTACGGGTTCAGGTAAATCAACTACTCTTGCCGCTATGATTGACTATATCAATTCAACAAGAAGCGAACATATTTTAACAATTGAAGACCCTATCGAGTTCGTTCACAAATCAAAGAAAAGTATTATCCACCAAAGAGAATTGGGAGAAGATACACGTTCATTTGCCAATGCTTTAAAATCATCTTTAAGAGAAGATCCCGATATTATTCTGGTAGGCGAAATGCGTGACATTGAAACCATAAGTTTGGCTTTAACCGCTGCAGAAACGGGTCACTTAGTATTCGGTACACTTCATACTTCATCTGCCAGCCAAACTATTGACCGTATTATTGACGTATTTCCCGAAGGTCAGCAACAACAAATTCGTGTTCAGTTAGGCGGTTGTTTGGAAGCTGTATTTGCTCAAACTTTACTTCCCAAATTACAACCGGACGGAACGAAAAAAGGTCGTGTAATGGCTCAGGAAATTTTGATTAAAACAAATGCTATTTCAAACTTGATTAGAGAAGGTAAGGCAGCACAAATTTATTCCGCAATTCAAACCGGTGGCGGTTTGGGTATGCAAACATTGGAAATGGCTTTAAGTGAATTATATAAAAATAAATTGATTACGGAAGAAGATGCGCTTGTCAAATCTCAAAGACCATCCGAATTTAAACGTTTAGCAGGTATTGTTGAACACGATGCGGATGACAGAAGTTATGATTTTAAAAATTAAACAAAATCAATGTAAAATAATATAGTAATTATCAAATCCGCCATTAATAAAAAAACAGTAGATTTAATGGCGGCTTTTGTTGTGGAAATACCTACATTTTTAGCGCCGCCCTCTGTTTTATATCCTTGTGTTGCACAAACCAAAGGTATTAAAATTCCGAAAATAACACCTTTTAAAAGGCTTATATAAATATCTCTTGTGTTTATCCAATCTAAAACCGAGTTCATATAACGGTTCGGATGTAAGCCGATTGCAAAGTTTGAAACAATCATACCGCCTATAACTCCGAATAATTCCGCCAAAACTACAACCATAGGAACAGTAATTGCTCCGGCTAAAATTCTCGGTGCGAAATAATATCCGATAGGGTCTACTTTTAGGGTTTTAATTGCATCAACTTGTGATGTTACTTTCATGTTAGCTATTTCTGCACTAATTGCCGTGCCGGCTCTTGCACTGATTGCAAGTGCCGCAAATCCGGGGGCAAGTTCTCTTATGAGCGCAACCGCCAAAAAACCACCGACATAACTTTCCGCTCCGCTCATTAAAAATTGTTTGGATACTTGCAACGCTATTACGGCAGCAGCGATAAATACAATACTTAAAGCAATCGGTAAAGAATCATAACTAATCATTGCCGCTCTTGATAAAATTACGGAAAATTTTACATTTCTGTCTAAAATGTATTTGACTACTTTTATAAAATTTTCAATACATAATCCCAAAAAGCTAATCATTATTATAATCCTTTGTCTTTGTATTTTAGCATAAATTAATTGTTTCTCGCAAAAAATGAAGCGATTTTTTTTGTTGGTATAAAATGCGATATAGGTCTGCCATGCGGGCATGTATACGGATTTTTTGTTGTTCTTAAATTCTTAACAATTTTTTCCATTTGCCAAAGTGTTAACTTTTCTCCCGCTTTTACCGCCGCTTTACAAGATGTCGTAACAAGGATTTTTTCTTCTTTTGTATCTAAATCATTATTATCCGAGTTTCTTAAATTTTCTAAAAGTTCCGATAAAATATCTTGCGTGCTGAATTTTGATAATACTTGCGGAATTTTTTTAAAAATTATTTGGGTTGGAGATATTTTATCTATTTTATAACCGAATTTTTCAAGTTGTAATTTCGCTTTATCCAAAATATCCATATCTTGAACTTCAACATCTAAAACATCCGAAACTATTAATAATTGAGAAATAACTTCTTTTTGATTTTTTAATTGTTCGTATATATAGCGTTCTTCTGCGATATGTTGGTCTATAATTTCCAAATTATCATCGTTTTCCACCAGAATATATGTGTTTTTTAACTGTCCTATTATATTTAAATGTCTTAGATTATCGGGTGTTTCAAATTTAATATCCATTGTTTTTTGTTCCGCAAAAATTTGTTTCGGCACCGGTATTATTTCATCGTCATTATTAAATTTTATCGGGTCAATAACAGGAAGCGGTTCAAAATCTTTGCTTACCTCGATGTAATCGCCATCTTGCTTATAAAACGGAATAACATTTGTACTTTTAATTGTTTCTGTCGGTTCTTTTTCAAAATTTATTTGTTGTGCATTCAGTGCGTTATTTATTGCACTTTGAACGAAATTGAATATTTGATTGGGATTTTTATACCTGATTTCTCGTTTTGTAGGGTGTGAATTTACGTCAATATCTTCGGGATTAATTTCCACATTAATGATAACAAACGGATATTTGCCTATCGGCAACATGTTTTTGTATGCTACATCAATGGCTTTTAATAATACAGGACATTTTATTGTTCTTGAATTAACAAATGTATAAATGGATTTTTTGCTTGAACGTGTGTAATTCGGAGTGGAAACGTATCCTGTAATTTTTATTCCCGAAAGAATGTCTGTTTTGTAAACTTCTTTAAGTTCGTCAATTATGTCTGACGGGTAAATTTGAGTAATTCTAGTTAATAAATCCGCATTTTGTGTGGTTGTGATAACTTCTTCATTATTGTTTTTAAGAATAAATGCTATTTCGGGATGTGAAATTGCTAATGATTGAACCAGTTCTTGAATATAGGTAAATTCTGTCTTAGCGCTTTTTAAAAATTTTAGTCGGGCAGGTTGATTAAAAAATAAATCTTTAACTTCCATTATTGTTCCGTCCGCACATCCTGTTTTTGAAGAATTAACAATGGAATTTTCTGATTCAACTTTCGTTCCGTAGTCAAAATCTTTTGTTTTTGTTGTGCAAGTAACTTTTGCTATTGAAATAATGCTGGCTAAAGCTTCTCCTCTGAAACCTAAAGTTTGAATATCAAATAATCCTGTTTCATCTTTAAGTTTGCTGGTTGCGTGTTTTGTAAAAGCAAGAACAATATCGTCAGGATGAATACCGCAACCGTTATCGGCAATTCTGATATTTCGACATTCATTTGAAATTGAAATTTCGATTTTGGTTGCACCGGCATCTATTGAATTTTCCGCAAGTTCTTTTACAACACTTGCAGGTCTTTCTATAACTTCTCCTGCTGCTATTTGATTTATTAAATTAACGGATAATTGTTTTATTCTTCCCATAACATTATTGTAATACATATAATTTAAGTGTGATGTTTCAACGGAAAGAATATTTACAAATTTTATTTTATTTAACAGTTGTAGTTTGCATATAAATTTTCTACAAGCTTATTTTGTCTTAATTTATTTAATGCTCTTAGTTCCGTTTGTCTGATACATTCTTTTGTTACACCGTAAAATTTGCCAATATCTTCTAACGTTTGCTTTTCTTTGCCGTCTAAACCGAATCTGAATAAAATAACTTTTTGTTCTCTTTCTTTCAAGGCTGCAATCGCATTTAAAATTTCTTTTTTTACTGAGTTATTTTCAATATCTCTGCTTATATTCGACTTTTTATCTTCAATAATTTCAATAAGTTGAACTTCCGAGCCGTTATTTAATTCAATGTGTCCTTCTAAAGATAAAGTTTTTTTATAAGCATTTAAATAATTATTAATTTTAAAAGAGTCGATATTCATTTTTTTGGCAATATTTTCAACGGTAATATCTTCATTGCCGTTTTTTTCCAATTCCGCTTTTACTTTTGAATATTTTGATAAAGTTTCTTGTATGTAAACGGGAATTTTTACGCAGTGGGATTGTTCCGATATAGCTTTAAACATGGCTTGTTTTATCCACCAACATGCATAAGTTGAAAATCTGTAACCGAATTTCCAATTAAATTTATTAATGGCAACCATTAATCCAATGTTTCCCTCTTGTATTAAATCAATCATCGGTAATTTGCTTGTGTGAATGACTTTTTTTGCAATGGTTACAACAAGTTTTAAATTTGCTTTTATAAGTTTTTCTTTCGCTGCTTCATCGCCGTCTTTGGCTTTTTTTGCACATTCTTGTTCTTCTTCTACGGTTAAAGATTTAAATTCGGATATTTTTTTAATATATTCTTTTAGTTTAAAATCACCAAATAACGAAGTTTCATCTGAAGAAACAATCGGATTAAAAACACAATTTACGCTCATATTAATGCTCCTGCTTTTTACTACACACAAAATTTACGCACATTAATGCAGTGCTGACCATTTACATCGAATCGAAACGGAGAAGAAAATAATTGTATATCTGATGTATATACTTAATATATCATTTTGTGTTTTTTCTTTCAAGTGTTTTGTAAAGAGATGTTAAGTTGAAATTCAAATTTTAAGATTTTTTGTAATATTTGTTACATTGCTTTTACCCGTATTAAAAACAATGTACAATTAAAATATGTTAATTCAAGGAACATGTAATAGCGAAAAAATCAATTTAATCGCACAACAATATATAAATTTAATAAATAATGAAAATAATCCGAAAGATATTCTTGTTATACTTTTAAACGCATATAAAAAATCGGAATTTATAAAGAAAGTTAAACAAATTCAGCCGAATATCGATTTATCCGACAGTAAAATTTATACTTTTGCGGGATTATGTTATAACGCTTTTAAAGATAATTGGGATTATATTGCCGATAAAATTCATGTGTCTAAATCTGAAAAACCGAATTTGTGCGGACTTGAAGTTTCTCGGTATATTTTTAGGCAATGTATAAAAGAGGCTGATTTTTCAGACTATATTTCAAAAGTAAATTTATTGCATCAATTATTTCGCAGATATTCTTTAATTGTTCATAATATGCTTGATAATAATGAAATTTTTAAAAGAAGTTCAATAATAAATGAAACATTTGCAAAGGATGCGCAAAAAGCAATTGAAGAATATAAACGAAAAACAATAGAATTAAAGAGTTTTGATTATCTAAGACAATATGCGATTTTGCCCGAAATTTACAATAATACGGATTATTTCGGAAATATTAAATTTTTATTAGCGGATGATGTTGATGAAATGCCGTATAATTTTTGGCGATTTGTTGATAATATTATGCCAAATTTAACCGATTTTTTTATTGGATATGATAAAGACGGTTCTTCAAGATGTGGTTATTTATGCGCATTTAAGTCGGGTGTTAATGATTTTAAAAAGAAATATTTGCCAAAAGAAATTATATTATCTGATAAATCACCGTATTATGATTTTGCTCAAAAATTTTTTTCGAGTATTCAATCGGGAAAAAAGTTAAACATACAAAATATTAATTTTGTCGATAAAATTAAGCGTCTTGATATGTTGGAAGAAATAATAAAAGATGTAAAAAAATTGTTGAATTTAGGTGTAAAACCGAATGATATTGCAATAATTTCACCGCTATGTGATGAAGTATTAAATACGGTTTTGCGAGATAATAAATTTAATATAAAATTTTTTACAATTTCAGGAAATGAAAAACTTCTTGATAACAATACGGTGAAGTATGTTATTTACATTTTAAAGCTTTCTTTAGGGGTAAAACTTCAAAGTTTTGAATTGAAAACTTTGTTGATAAATCTTTTAAATATTCCTTGTGTTAAATGTTATGCAGTAATAAAAGAATATGAAAATACTACTAAATTGCCGATTTTGAATTTTCAAAATGAAAATTATGATTACAATTATAAAAAATTAGTAACAATAACAGAGTCTTTAAACAAAACACAAAATTCAATTTCGGAAAAAATAAAAGTTATATATTCAAATTTATTAAAAGAAAATGATAAGAATTTTGATAAAAATAAATTTAATTTTTTAATAAAAGAAGCTGAAAGTTTTGAAGCTGCTTTTGACGGTACGATTTTAAATTTGGAAAGAGATTTTATTCTTCAAATTGAAAACAGTATAATTAGTGAAAATTCTTCTGAAACTTTTATGCTAAATAAAGATTGTGTAATAGTATCAACTCCGCAAAAAATTGTTGACTGCGGAATTAAGGTTAAATATCGGTTATGGGCGGATATTTCTTCCGGAGAATGGTTTAAAGAAGATAAAGGTACTTTGTATAATGCGTGGGTTTTTAATAGAGATTGGGGAAAAAATGAATTTACGCTAGAAGATAATATTAATTTAACAAAAGATAAAACGGCAAGAATTGTAAGAAAAACCGTTTTGTGCGCTCAAAAAGAAATAAAATTTTATTCAAGTTTATATGATAATTCTGGAAATGAAAATTTTGGAGGGTTGAGTGAATGTATAAAAAAAGAAGATGAAATAATAAAAAAAGAATTTAATATTATTCCTCGTCCCGACCAAGAAGCAGTTTTAAATTATAAAAACGGGAAAATGGGCATTATGGCTGTTCCGGGGGCAGGAAAAACAACAATTTTACTTG
Source organism: uncultured Muribaculaceae bacterium (assembly GCA_964527005.1). GTDB lineage: Bacteria > Cyanobacteriota > Vampirovibrionia > Gastranaerophilales > Gastranaerophilaceae > Avigastranaerophilus. The sequence goes on from CAZGRH010000035.1 coordinate 8,376, forward strand.
CGTTAATTATAAAACTGTTGCAAAATAATGTTGCTTCCGAAAATATTTTTGTTTTAACTTATATGGAATCTGCTGCAAAAAATTTTAAAGAGAGAATTAAGTTTGCACTTCCTGATACGGTTGAAACCCCGAATATTTCTACAATACATGGTCTTGCGCTTAGAATAATTAAAGAAAATTCGAATTATACGAAAATCGGTTTGGAAGAAAATTTTGAAATTTGTGACGATAATACAAAAGAAAAAATTATCAAAGAATTATTTTTTAAAAATAAAATTGATGAAGAAAAAATTGATAATTATTTACGTTGTATTTCTATTGTTAAATTGTCCGAAAATAGTGAAAATTTAACTTCTAAATATAAAGATATTCAAGATTTTTATAATTTTTATAATGAATATAATAAAGTTTTGAAACAAAATAATTATCTTGATTATGATGATATGCTTTGTAATGCGGTAAAAATTCTTGAAAATAATAAAGAAATTTTGAATTATTATCAAACATTGTGTAAGTATATAATAGAAGATGAAGCGCAGGATTCTACGGATATTCAGCAACGTTTGTTATCATTATTAAGCGGGAAATACAGAAATATTATTCGTTGCGGAGATATAAATCAAGCAATTACTTCAACTTTTACAAACAGTAATATTGAAAGCTTTAAAAATTTTATGGATAAAAGTCAAAAAGTTGAAATGAGTTCATCGCAAAGGTGCGCTTTGCTGATTTATACGCTTGCGAATAATTTGGTAGATACGGCATTAAAACAACAAGAGTATAAAAATGCGTTTTATTCAATTCAAATGCAGGGTACGGAAAAAAATCCGAAAAGTTCGGTTAAGCCTCAATATCAATTTTTTAAAACAGAAAAAGATGAGAAATGCTATATTCTTAACAAAATAAAAGAAATAAAAAAAATTAATCCAAAAGCAACTTGTGCAATTTTATTAAGATTAAACTCTCAAGTAAATGATTATAATGAATTTTTTTCCGCAGAGGGAGTAAAAACAACTTTGCGAACCGATAGTTTGTGTCAAAAGAAAATTTATAAAACTATATATACGATTTTAAAAATAATTGAAAATCCGATAAATAATAAAAATATTGTTGAGTTAGCAAGAATCTATAAAAAAGAAAATTATGTCAAAATTTTTGATGAAGACATAAAATATATAGAAAATTTGAAAGAAAATTTTATAAATCTTTCGTTTGATACTGATTTATCTTGCGGGCTTTCTCAATTGTTATGGGATGTTAGTTATTGGCTTAATAATTCAACCGATACAATAGAAAATTTAGCGTTAAAAACAGGTTTATATTATTCAAAAAATTCTACGGAAAAATCAAATACTTATTTGATTGCTACGTTTATTAAAAAAATCAAAGAAAAAAATGATGGTTTTTCTCGGATATTAAACAAACTGGAATATTATTCTTCAAAAACATTAAGTGCTTATAAGTTTTTTGAAGAAGAATGTTCCGATAATGAAAATGAAATAAATATAATGACTATGCATAAATCAAAAGGCGATGAATTTGATTACGTATTTATTCCTCAATTAAATGAAGATAATTATCCTATTGAAGCAGTAAATGTTAAATTAAAAAACACTAATCATTTTATACAAACAATTAAAATGCTTTCGGATGGCAATCCTATAAAAACGAATGATATTTTGAAAAATGAACAAATACATGAAACGTTAAGACTTTTATATGTGGGAATTACCCGTGCAAAAAGTGAACTTTATCTTTCAAGTGCAAATGAAAATTTCAGGCATAAAAAAGTAAAAATATCCTCCTTTTTGACTAATTTAATTTAAAACGCTTGATTTATGTTTGTTGTTTTTTTAATATATTTTCACAAAACAATGTTTTTTTTAGCAACGAATGCTATAATAGTAGTAATATATTAGTTTATAATCTTTATTTTTTATATAAAAAATTAAAGTTTTAGAAGGAATGTCAATGAATTTTACACACGGAATTTTAGAAAACGAAATATTAAATGCTGTTTGGAAAATGGAAGAAAACGAAACAGTACAAGAAAAAATATCTGTAAGCGGAGTGCTTACCGAAATAAATAATAGCGGTAATGTCAGAGCATATACTACCGTAAAAACAGTAATGGACAGATTGGTTGAAAAAAATCTTTTAAAAAGACAAAAATGTGGAAGAAAATTTTGTTATATGTCTGTAGAATCAAGGGAAGAAATGGCAAAAACCGCAATAAACCGATTGGCACGTCAATTTTTTAATAATGATATTAATTCGTTAATCAGAGCTATTGAAAAACAATGTCCAAGGACGAAAGTATAAAATATAAACTTTTAAGAGAGTCTGTTGCCAATTTGTTTTACGGAGTTTTATCGGGACAAATTTCCGTAAGGCAGGCTTTGGCAAATTTTCCGAAAGATTGTGATGATACCACGCTTGTTGTTGCGTGGCAGGCACTTTGCCATTATGAAGCGGATGAAGATATAAGAGCGAAAAATATTCGGTTTAGGGAAGAACAAGATGAATATATTCGTTTTATTGCCGATACTTTAAAAGACGGTGAGGCTTTGCCTCAAAATATTATAAGCGAATATATTCCTTATCATCCGAAATCGCAGCTCGGTTTTACAAATAGCGTTAAAGGAGTGTTTAAAAAATTGTTTAATTTTTTAAATATATAATTTATTAATTGTTTTTAAAAAATGAAATATTAATTTTTTGTTTATTTTTTTAGAGAATTTGAAAAAGAGTGCTATAAAGAATATATAGAAAAAAATTAAGAAAAGGAGATAAAAAAAAATGGCAACGACCAGAGGTATTGACTTAGGTACTACAAACTCTGTAGTAGCGGTTATGGAAGGCGGCAAACCTACCGTTATAGCAAATGCGGAAGGTTCAAGAACAACTCCGTCAATTGTGGGATTTTCTAAAACGGGTGAAAAACTTGTAGGACAATTGGCAAAACGTCAAGCAATCTTAAATCCTGATAAAACAATTATTTCAATAAAACGTCACATGGGTGAAGATTACAAAAAGAATATTGACGGAAAAGATTATACACCGCAAGAAATTTCAGCAATGATTTTGAGAAAATTAGCAGATGATGCTTCGGCATATCTTGGAGAAAAAGTTACTTCTGCGGTAATTACCGTTCCTGCATATTTTAATGATGCTCAAAGACAAGCTACAAAAGATGCCGGTAAAATAGCAGGTTTAGATGTTCTTCGTATTGTTAACGAACCGACGGCTGCTGCTT
>CAZGRH010000036.1:0-11579 GCA_964527005.1 uncultured Muribaculaceae bacterium
CGGAAACAATAACATTCATTCCTAAAGCTAATGCAACAGTAGCGACATGTGAACCAATTTTTCCAAATCCGATAATACCTAAAGTTTTTCCGAAAACTTCAACACCTGTAAATTTTGAACGTTCCCATTTGCCTTCTTTTGCGGAAGCAGCTGCCGCAGGAATATTTCTTGACATAGCAAGCATTAAAGCCAAAGTATGTTCTGCTGCGGCATTTGTGTTACCATCAGGTGAATTTACAACAATAATACCATTTTGAGTGGCAGCTTCAATATCAACATTATCAACCCCCACGCCTGCTCTGCCGACAATTTTTAAATTTTTACCGGCTTCTAATATTTTTTTTGTAACCTTTGTTTGACTTCTTATCATCAACGCATCGTAATCTTTAATTTTTTCCGCAAGCTCATCTTCCGACATTGTAGGAAGGAAATCTACTTCCGCAACACCTGTTAAAACCTTACCTGCCGCTTCATTAATTTTATCTGTAATTAATACTTTCATTTTTAATCCTCTTATTTGTTTAAATATTCAATCAAAGTTGCAACACCTTTGCCCAACTCAAATTTATAGCCCAATTTGTACAAAGTTGCTTCAAGAGAACCAACAGCTGTAATTACATCTCTTTCTGAAACGAAACCTAAAGTTCCCATTCTGAATATCTTATCTTTTAATTTATTTTGACCGTTTGCGACAACAATATCATAATCATTTTTCAATACTTTTCTTATATCGGGAACCGAAATTCCGTCAGGAGGATAAACTGCAGTAATTGAATTACTAGCATAAGTTTCATCTTTTACAAAAAGGTTTAAACCGATTGCTTTAAGTGCTAATCTTAAACCTGTTGCCAATTTGGTATGACGTGCAACTATATTATCCAAACCTTCTTCTTTTATCATTTCCAATGCGACTTTTAAACCTGCAAATAAATTAACCGCAGGAGTAAATGCCGTAGAATTTTCAAGAACTGATTTTCTGTTTGTTTCCCAATTAAAATAAAAACTTGGTCTTTGACATTGTTTATGAACTTCCCAAGCTTTTTCACTTGCTGCTAAGAATGCTAATCCGGGAGGAATCATAAATCCTTTTTGAGAACCTGAAACAAGTACATCAATACCCCATTCATCCATTTTACACGTCATTGCACCAATACTTGTAACACCATCTACTACCGATAAAGCACCGTGTTCTTTTATTATTGATACTAAAGTTTTAACATCATTTGTAACTCCCGTAGAAGTTTCATTATGTGTTAACGTAACTATTTTTATTTCTTTGTTTGTATCTTGAGCAAGTTTTTGTTTTAAAGTTTCGGGATTAATTGCTTCTCCGTATTCAACTTCAATTTTTTCAACATCAGCGCCAAGACCTGCTGCTATTTTTGCCCATCTTGCACCGAAATTGCCGATAACCAACGATAAAACTTTATCTCCCGGGTTTATCAAATTTGATAAAGCCGCATCCATTGCGCCTGTTCCGCTTGAAGTATATACCAATACTTCATTTTTTGTTTGAAATACATACTTCAAATCCGAATAAACCGATTCCAATATTTTGGAAAATTCTCCACTTCTGTGTCCCATCGGATGTTTTGCCATTTCTAAAAGTACCCTTTCCGGCACGGGTGTCGGTCCCGGAATCATTAAAAAAGTTTTATCTTTCATTTTTTCCTCGCTTTCGTTATAATTCTCTCACAAATTGATTTTTTTAACAATTTGTTAATAATATTAAATATTTTTAAATTTTTTGTAAAATTTTATTTTTTACAAGTTTTGAGAAAAAAAAACGAAAGTATAAAGATGTCAAACGGAGTATCTTGTGCAATTTCGGCATATAGAAATGCGAAATCAGCGAAAAACCACAAAAATATATTTAAAGCAGGCGTTGCAATAGGTCAAACCTGTAGAACAATTGACGCAGCAATGCAACTTTCTTTTATTTCAAACACAATAGGAGAAAAAGCAACGACGATTTCGGGCGGAATTGCAAACACTTGCGATAAAATATTATATCCACTCCGAATTTCCTCTTGTATAGCGCAAACAATAAAATCCGAAGATAAAGTTAAAACCGGCTTTTCTTCCATAATTGGAATTTTAACAATGTATCTTTCCGAAAAAATTATCGGAACACAATTAAAAAAATTTTACCAAAAAATTAATAAACTACCGAATACGAAATTAAATATTTCACTAAAAACAATTCGGTGTATTATGCAAGGTACAATCTACTCCGCATCCGGTATATTAGGACATGACATCGGATGTAAAATAACCGAAAAAATTATAACCGACCACAGACAAAGAAAAAATGAAAAAATACTTGATAAAACAATTCAAAACTATGTAAAATTGTATGAGAAAACAAAATACGATATATTTTTTGATATTGATTAATATTTCATTAGCAATCATACATATTAATTTTTTGTAATTTTTATTATTTCGTTAAAAATTCTAACAACAAATCTAATGCTTTGTTTGAAAAAGCATATTTCATAATTCGTCTTTTTAACTTTGAATTAGCTTGAAATCTACAAACGATTGATTTTTCTTTATTTGCGACTGCAATATAAACGAGTCCTACGGGTTTTTCCCTGCTGCCCCCTGTCGGACCGGCTATTCCGGTAGTTGCGATTGCAATATCACATTCATAATTTTTTAAAAGTCCTTGTGCCATTTGAATAGCGACTTCCTCGCTTACAACTCCGAATTTCGATATGGTTTCAGGATTAACATTCAACAATTTTATTTTTGAATTATTTGAATATGTAACGAAATTTTGAAAAATATAATTGCTTGAACCCGACAAATCAACCATTCGGGAACTTATAAGCCCTCCGCTGCATGATTCAGCCGTTGCAATTTTCAAATGTTTTTCAGTTAAAACAACTGCAATCTTTTTCTCTCTTGTTTGTGCAACAATCCCGTAAATATTTTTAAAAACAAAAAATAAATTTTCAAACATATTAATATACCGGCATATCTAAAGATTGTAGTAATTTAACTTGTATTATATCCCCTTGTTGTAAGCTTATATCTTCACCTTTTTTAAACATGTCAACAACCGAATCTCCGATAAAATAAATGCCTGCAACAGGTACAGTTACAATAGCGGTAATCGGAGCAAATACATATTTAGTTTTTCCGCTTTTTATTTCTTCTCCTTTTGTCCAAGCCCATTTTACGGGAACCGTAACAATGTTTTTTGTATTATCAACCGTTTTATTTAATGCTGTTAAATAATTTGTATTTGAACTTAATGAACCGTCATAAGTTAAATATTGATTGTTACAAATACCTGCTTGAAAAGGAACTTGTTTACCCGTTGGACTGACAATATGGTCAAAATATACACGGAATGAGCCGCCTTTATATAACTTTTTAGGAGGAATTGTTTCTTGAACAATTCCTCTGACTACGGTTCCCTCGGGAATAACAACGGAATTTCTTACTATTATATTATCCGTAACCATAAAATCAATTTGCTGCCCGATTTTTGCAGTTAGAGAACTGACATCGGAAAGTGTTTTTAAATTGATTACAGTCCCTTTTTCCAATCTTTTTGTTTTTATATTCGCATTAATTTGTTTTCCTGCCGCAAAACAATAATTAATGTTAATCATAAATAAACAAACAAATGCAATTAGTACAACAGAAAATATTTTTTTCATTTTTACCTCTATATTAATTCGGTATTTCTTTCTATTTTACAATCTTTTATCGACTAAAATCAAGAACTATATTTCATTTATATCCATAATTGATGTTTTTCCGAATTTTGCGGATAAATCATCCAAATGATGAATAATATACATATAAGGCTCCGCATCTTTTTCGTCCAAATCTATTAAAGCCCCCCAATCTGCTCTGCCGTGGTGAGCTGCAATCATTTTTGCTATTTCTTTAAATCCGTTATTCATACACAATGAAAAACCCCATTGAGAATGAGTTCTCCAGTCTTTTCTAAAATCTTCATTATATTCAATTAAACCCGTTTCGGTATCAATATTATATTCGAATATTTTACCGAAATCGTGCAAAATACAAGCCGAATAAACGATATCAGGATTAATTTTATTATTACACTTTGTAAGAACTACATTTGCAAATTCCAAACATTCTAAAGTATGTTGTAATAATCCGCCTACATAATTATGATGCATCGCTTTTGCGGCAGGAGTTATTTTAAATTTATTCTCATGCTCAAACAATAAAGATGAAACAAATTTAGATAATTTACTATCTTGAATTTTATTTACATAATCCGTTATTTTAGAAAAAAGTTCTTCTCTTGTGTTTTCATCCAAGCCCATTTTAGCTTCTTTTAATAAAGTGAAATCAGAAACAAGGCAATTATTATATTTTTCATTATAAGTACCTGCTTTTATTTTAATAAGATTCCCCGTTCTAAACAATTTCGGTTCAATTCTGTTTAAAGTTTCTTCCCATAAAATACAATTTAAAACAGATAAATCTTCTACATTTTTTACTTGTAATTTTCCCATTTTTGAACCGGCTTTTGTGTCACCGATTGCAAATGTTATAATTTCGTATGTTGCATTTAAATCAAGCATAAAACACCCATGATAATACTACTATACATTATTATACATTTACATAATATTTTTTAAATAGCTTTTGAATTAATTTTAATTAATTTTTTTAAATAATACGGAGTAAAAAAACAAGAAAGGAAAGTTTTTGATTTTAATTTATAAAATTCTATAACTCTTTTATCCGCACAAACAATAGAAATATTATTATCTTTCAACCTTATAATTTCAGCAGGTTGTCTGTTATATGCAGGAGTACAAACTTTATAACCGCCAAATTCAAAAAATTTATTTTCATAAGGAATTACACATTTTAACCAAGGCGTTAAAGCTCTTATTCTTTTATCAATTTCTTGTGCAGTTTCTTTTTCAAAATCCAAAATGCATTCTTTTATATCAATTTGCGGAAAATATGTTGAATTTTTTTCATCTTGACTTTTGACATTATCGAACATTTCTTCAAAATTTTCGAGCAGTTTTTGAACTTCTGTTTGTGCTTTATCGCAACATCTTAACTTTAAAGAATATCCGGTATCCGTCGGAAAAACACCAACTTTTGCCTGATGAATAATATTTCCCGTATCATAATTTACATCCATTGTATGAAATGTAATACCCGATTCTTTTTCATTGTGCAAAATAACTTGCATATACGGGTTAGGACCTCGGTATTTCGGCAGTAAAGACGGATGAACATTTATGCAGGCTTTTTGAGGCGAATTAATTACTTGCATACCAAATTTTTCACTCCACGAACCGACTAAAATAATGTCAGGTTCCAGCCTGTTTATTTCTTGCATAAATTCTTTAGAATTAACACTTTTTGCTTTTATTTCATACAAATTCAAAACTTTTATAAATTTATAATCTTTTGAAGCAAATAGTTTATCTTTTATAAATCTTTTAAAAGGAGAGTAAATAACATTTTCATGCCTGAATACACCAACAATCTCGTGTTTTGCTTGCAAAACACCGGATATTAATGATTGAAACATTTCTCCATAGCCGACAATTATAATCTTCATATATTAATAATATGAAATAATAAAAAAAAATCAAAGTTTTTAAAATAATGTAAATTATGTATTCGCTTTTCGAACAAAAAGTTTTAAAATAGTTTTATAGATATAGAAAGTGTTATAATGGACAACAATTTTAATGATTTAGAAATGACCGTAAGAAAATCGGCATTAATACAAGAAAGAATGGGGCTTGTATCAGCTCACATGTATAAACAATTTTTGGAATATCAACAATCTAATGCAAATACGGCGGTATTATTTGAAAAAATGGTTGAAAATATGGCACTTACCGTTGAATATTTAAAACAATCTTTTACTTCACGAGGTATTCCGAGTGAAAACATTTATTATGAATATGACAAACAAAAACATATTGCAATTTTGAATATATTATGGCATTCAATAAGTTTCGTCGTAAATATGAAAGATAACCCAAAAGCTTTACACCGTGAAAAAGATTTACCTTTATTTACGGGAAGAATTTTTGCAATAAAAGGTATAATTCCCGAAGTTGTTCACGGAATTAATGAAGAAGTTGAGCAAAAATTATTAGATTTAGAAGTTGCTTCTTTATATGTTCCTGCCGATAAAAGCGCTAAAGCTATTATAAAAATAAGACATTTGGGTAATCAAGAATTTTATTTAAATCAAATTGACGCCCCAAAAGAATTTTTATTAAAAGTTATTGAAACGGTATGTGGCGGCGGAAATTACCACAAAGAAGGTTCAAGAGTTACAATAAGTATTTAATTATTTACCGAAAACGGCAATAAATTAAACATATTAAAATACATTTAATTTACACAAATGTTTGTACTTACAAAAATTACATGTTTCTTCCGTTTGTTCAACAGGATTAAAATTTAATTTTTGAATTTCGGAATAAACATTTAATATTTTTTCTTTAATTATATCATTATCATTATCCGTTAAAGTTATATAATAATTTTTTTCAGGATTTTCGATATATACAATACCGCACTGTGTAACCTTTTTATCCCGATTAAGTTTTTCAAATGCGAATTTATAAAATCGTAATTGATTTAAATAACTTTCATACTTCATTCCGTCTGCAATTTGAGTTTTGGATTTGGGTTCTCCTGATTTATAATCATATATACTGTAAGAACCATCAGGATTTTGTTCTATTCTGTCAATAAATCCTTTTATGAAAAAGTTTTCAAAAGGAATACGTGTTAAATAGTACTCTGTCGCAAAAATCATATTGTAAGGTGTTTGAACAAAATAAGGATAAAAATTCTTTAAACGTTTTGTTATTTGTGAATACATTTCTTCTTCCTCTTCCAAAGAAGATGTTTTTTCATTCTTTAATATTTCTTTTGCAATATCAAGAAATGAAGAAATATTCGGATATTCATTATTTTCTTTTGCAATGAGAACAGATTTTTGCAATGTTTTATGTATAACATTACCTATTATAGCTTTTGAAACTGTTTCTTCAAATACGGGGATTTGCATAATTTCCGAATAAAAGAAAGAACGTGGGCAATTTAAATATTTATTTAAAGAACTCGGACTTAATACAAATTCTTTTATCCTTGCTTTAATTTCATCTGCGAAAGCAATTTTATAGTCAAACTTTGATTTTTTTATACTGTTTACTATTTCTAATGTCCATCCTGTTTTATCTAATTCATGATTATATGATTGAACAATATTATCATCTGTAATTGCATTCGACAAATATGCGGTCATTTCTTGAGGTGAGCCATCAATAGAATTTGAAAAAGAAAGAAAAAGTGAATGTTTCGCTCTGGTTATTCCGACAAATAACAATCTTAACTGCTCTGATTTTTTTGCATCATCATCACTTGTTAAAGCGGAATTTTTTTCAATCGGTAAGGAAATTGCGTTTGGTGTTTTTTTCTCTTCCCATTTTTTTGAAATAAGATTTGGAATAAAAACAAAATCAAACTCACGTCCTTTTGAACCGTGTAAAGTAACTAATTGCACCGCATTTTGCGTATATTCATCTTTTGATATAACTATCGGAATTTTATTTTTAAATGCAGAATCTATATGTTTTAAAAATTCGCAAAGAGTAATACTTGAATCTTTTTTCATGCAACCTTGCGCTTCTTCAATAAGCCTGTTTATGGCGGATATATTGTCCGATTTATCCGTTTCGTTTTCTATAAAACATTGAAGAATTCCGGTAATATTTACAACTTCTATAATTAAATTTTTTATATTAAAAGAAAACATTTTCTTTTTCAGATAATTATAATCCGATAAAAATTTTTGAACTTTTTCTTTTTCTTTCCAATTATGAGTTTCTATATTATTTTCAATATTAGTAATGAAATTTTCGTGATTTTTGCGATTTTCTTCCAATAAAAAATTATAATCCGTTAAATCAAATTCGAACGGTTCACATAAAAGCAAACCAAATAATTTATCTGCAAATAATTGATTATTTTGTAAAGTTTGCAAATAAAAATATGTTAATAAAGAAGATTGAATATCAAAAATACTTTTACTTGTTTTAATTTGGTATTGAATATTTTTAGCTTCCAATAATTTTGCAAAATTATTTAACTCATTATTTTCTCTTGTGAGAATTGCAATTTGTGACAAATCTTTTGCTCCGTTTTTGTTTACCGGACATTTGTCAGATTGAATAATTTGCTCTATTGTATCTGCAATGTAGTTATTTTCTTGTTTTATATCAGCAAAAGAATGTATTTGAATTTTTTCGTTTAAATTTTTTAAACTGGCATTTTTTGCGATTAAAACTTTTGAAATATTATATTGTTTATAATTTTTATTAAACTCAAGACGTGATTTATCCTGAGAAATTACTTTATAGCTAAAATCGAGAATATTTTGTACAGAACGCATATTTTCATTTAAGCATATAACTTTTGTTTCGGGATACAGATTTAAAAATCTTTCTAATGTATCTTTTTTAGCGCCTTGAAATTCATATATAATTTGGTCATCATCCCCGACCACAAATATATTTTTATACCCCGAACCATCTGACAAATTAAACACAATTCTGTTTTGAGAATAATTAGTATCCTGATATTCATCAACTAAAAAGTATTTATACTTTGAAGCTATAACTTTTAAAAATTCATTATTTGTTTCAAAAACATCTAAAACCATATTTATCATATCGTTAAAATCAATGAAATTATTTTGTTTTAATTTTATATCATATCTTTCAAAAATTTCCCAAGCCTCTTTAGCTTTTTCGATTTTCTTTTTATGATTTTCAAAAGACGTTAAAAAAGTTTTTACAAGTTTACCTTTTTGTTCTCTTTCCTGATATTCAACGGTTAAATCATTCATTTTACCTTGCCATTGAGGATGTGTATTCAATGTATTAAAATACTCTTCTTTTGTAACTTGATTAGATTTAATTTCATCAACAATTTTTAAAAATTCAGGAATATAGTATAAGGAATCACCCCATTTTGTCTTATACGCATTAAGTTTTACTTCTTTTAGAATATCTTCCATAAATGCTCTTTTGGTAATATCATCAACAAGTGAAACTCCATCAAGAAGTTCAAATTCATTCGGATATTGTTTTATTATTTCATTACAGAAAGAATGATATGTATTCACAGTGACCGCAGATGCAACCGCACCGATTTCTTTTACAAGCCTTGCTTTCATTTCATTTGCGGCGGCTTCCGAATATGTTAAACAAAGAATAGACGACGGAATTATTCCTAATTCTAACATCCTTTTTATGCGTTGAATTATAGTAAACGTTTTTCCCGTCCCCGGACCCGCCAGTACCATTACCGGTCCTTCAACGGTTTCAATACATTCCGATTGCTTTATATTCGGTTTTAATACATTATTAAGTTTAGTTTCCATAATCCCTCATTCTACAAATTCATTATACCATATCTCATTAATTTAAATAATTTGTTAATTTAAAGAAAAAAACGGAAGTCACAAATTGCAGACTTCCGTTTTATATTGAATTTCTTCCTATTGTTCTTTACAACCAAATGCGATTGTAACTTTTTCTTTCGGATTTACTGAAGAAATTCTCATTCCATTCGGGTCAACCAAATAAGTAATTTCATCTCCTGTATATTGGAATAATCCCATAGTTCCTGACAATGCGGTTCTTGTTGTATCTATAGGCGCTTTAACAATTGCTTTACCTACATCTAAATAACTTCTTCCCGCAGCTCTAAATTCACCTTGGAAAATTTCACCTGTACCTACACCGATACCGCTAACCGCCTGTTCCACAGCATTACCTGCACTAACGATTGCGCCACCTACCGTTCTGCCAACGTTACCTAACAAGCCCCCCGTCCAAGTAAACGGAAATTCAATAATTCTTGCAAATGCATTCGGTTTTTTAACTTTATTAACTTGTGCGGTTAAAATTTGATTGGGTAAATTTGCCTTACATTTTCCGAATTTAATTGTTTCAAACGATAATTTTAATGCACCTTGACAATGTTTAGTCGGTCTTACAACTTCAAGAACTTTACCGTATACATTTGAACCTGCCGGAAATTCCGTTCCGTTAATTGTTACCGCATCAATGGTTTTTGCAGCAAATCTGTCACCGACATTTGCCGATTTTGCACTGATTTCATCATTAAAACACAATTGTAAAGTCGGAATTGTAACCATTTCTTCAGCTTCATAAAATGCTTTTTTAGGTGTACAATCGCAATCGGAAGCAGTTAATTTATCGTCTTTGCTATAGCCTAAAGCAACTCTGACATTTTCTAACATTGAAGCTATTTCGGCACGGCTTGCATCTTTATTTGGTGCAATTAATTCAGGATTTGGGAAATCCGAAATACCGCCGTTTTCAAGAACTTTTGCAACAGGAATTTTTGCCCAATTCGGTACTGTATTTCCGTCACAATAATGACTTAAAATTTCGGTTGCTTTGCAATCATCCATCGGACAATTAATACCTTTTGCCATAATTGCAAAAGCTTCCGCTCTTGATATCGGTTGATTTGGTTTAAACGTATTATTCGGATACCCTGCCATTAAACCGTTATCTACAGCTTTGGCAATAGTTCTGTTTGCCCAATGGTGTTGAGGTACATCTTTAAATTGACTTGTAGTACAAGTAACATTTGTATCTAAATTAAAACCTTTTACAGCCATAGTCGCTATTTCAGCTCTTGTTACCGGCAAATTCGGTTTAAATGTTCTATCAGGATAACCCGCTAAGATGTTATTGGTTGTCAATTTGTTAATATCACAATTTGCCCAATATCCGTCAGGTACATCAATGTAATCGCTCGCTATCGGAGCCGCACCGCCTGTCGTGCTTGCAGAATAGTCAAATGGCTCTAACGTTTTTTGCATAACTTCCATACTTGTATTTGTGTGAATTTGCATAGGACAACCAAATCCGTCTAAATTTTGAGGATTTCGATTTACCGAAATTCCACGATCTTGCGCACAATCCCAACAAGGTATCGGGGCTGCGGCACCTGTTGTACTACCGTCTTCACAACCGCATTTATCTGACAAATAATTATCGGAAGCAACAGGAATACCGCTGAATGTCGGTAAAGAAGCATCACCGAAATATAATGCATTATTTCTTTCTCCGACAACTTGATTATTCCCGTAAATTGCATTCGGATATGCATAAACTTGTTGTTCGAATTTTTTACCGTCACAAGGTTGCGGACATACCGCACATGTCGGGTCTGACGGCGTAGGACATTGTGCCAATGGCGGACACGGATTGCAATCATTTGATAATGTTTGGCAATCATCACAACTTCTTTTTTGTTTTTTGCAAGGGTCACAAGTTGCTTTCTTTTTACAAGTGCAACTGTCTATATCATTATGACATTTTGGACAAATTGCTGTTTGTGGTGTCACAGGAGAAGGACAACCGGACAAAGGGCAAGCTGCCAATAAATCATTTGATTCAGTTGTTGTTTCTTGCGAAAAACCTGCATTAGTACTTGCTAATACGCCGATTGTTAATGCGGCGGCAAGTGTCATTTTGTTTAATTTCATT
>CAZGRH010000037.1:0-11266 GCA_964527005.1 uncultured Muribaculaceae bacterium
AAGATGGACGGAATTTAAAAATAAAGAATTTTATTATATTATGACGGCAGCTGAAAATGCGCCAACTACAATGAATTGTACTTTAGAATGTTTTAGGGGGTTTGCTGCGTGCCTTGAAAATTCAAAAGAAATGGGCATAATATGTGCAAAAGGCGTGTATGAACGTGGTGAAATAATTGGTACTTCCTACATTCAACAAGCTTATGAAATGGGTAAAAATGTATAGATAATATCTGATTTTAGCTGAATATACATAAATCTGAATAGTTTGTGTATAAGTGCTTATGAATTTTGTGTTAATCTGAACTGTTTCAGGTTGTTATTTTTTTGCGCTTGTATTTGTGTTTTTTAAAATTATGTATTTAATTTCCAATCGTTAAGTTTTCAATCAGATAAAAATTTTTTTACCTGCGTTATATTTGCTTCGGTAAAAAATGGTTATCTCTTTTTTTGTTTTAATTTTTGTTTAAAGTATAATTGAAATATGAAAAAATTATATATTGAAACATTGGGTTGCCAAATGAATAAATCAGATTCAGAAAGAATTGCGGGAATTCTTTCTCATTTCGGCTATGTTGAAACGGAAAACGAAAAAGAAGCTGATTTGTTAATAATAAATACGTGCAGTATTCGTCAATTATCCGCAGATAAAGCATATAGTAAAATCGGAGTTTGGGGAAAACGAAAAAAAGAAAATCCAGAACTTAAAATTGCAATATGCGGTTGTGTTGCACAACAAGACAAACAGAAGATAAGACGCCGTGCGCCTTATGTTGATTTGATTTTCGGTACTCACAATATATATGAATTACCGGAATTAATTGATAAAATTGAAAACGGTGAAAAAATTTGTGCAATTACAAATAAACCTGTAGTTCGTAATCAAAATGATTTTAATATTATAAGAAAAGAATCCGTTAATGCGTGGATTCCGATTATAGAGGGGTGTAATAATTTCTGTACTTATTGCGTCGTTCCTTTTACAAGGGGAAGAGAACGTTCAAGATTGCCGCAAGAAATAATTCAGGAAGCTAAAAATATTGTAAAGCAAGGTTATAAAGAAATTACTCTTTTGGGACAAAATGTTGATAGCTACGGCAAAGATTTAAATGATGAAAAAATCACGCTTGCAAATCTTTTGAGAGAATTAAATAAAATTGACGGGAAGTTCAGAATTAGATTTGTAACGTCTTATCCGTCCGATATTACGGATGATTTAATTGATGCGGTTGATGAGTGTGATAAAGTGTGTAAGTATTTTCATATTCCGATGCAATCCGGGAATTCAAATATTTTAAAAGAAATGAACAGACATTATACTAAACAACAATATTATGAAATTGTTTCTAAAATAAGAAAACGTTTTCCTGATGTTGCAATAACAAGCGATTTTATTGCAGGTTTCCCCGGAGAAACAGAAGAAGAATTTCAGGATACTTTAAATGCAATTGATGAATTGGAACTTGATTATTCAAATACGGCAGCTTATTCACCTCGTGAATTTACAAAAGCGGGGAAGATGGTTGATAAATTTTTATCCGAAGATGTTAAATATGAACGCTTGGAGCGTTTGAACGAAAAAAATCGTGAAGTTTGTTTGAAGTCAAATGAAAAGTTTGTTGGTAAAGTTTTAAATGTTTTAATAGAAAGTAAAACAGAAAAAGACGGAAAAGTCGTCTTAAATTCCAGAGCAGGCAATAATAAAATAGTTCATTTTGAAAGTAATAATAAAGATATTGGCGATTTTGTCAATGTAAAAATTACGAAAGCGCAAACATGGTGTCTATATGGAGAAACTGTTGAGTAATTTTCATTTCGTTTAAAATTGTGATAATCTAAAGTTATGAAATGTCGTATAAAAAAACTTTTTTATTTGTTACTCTTTGTTGCACTTATTACCTGTGCCTGCTTTAGAGTTGATAATAAAAGTGATGAATTGAATTTTAATTCGTCATTTATTGTAAAAGAAAATAATGAAAAGTTAAAATATGAAAATTTTTCCGATAAAAATTTAAATGGTATTGATTATAGGCTTTCTGGTTCAAAAATCGGCAAATTCGGAGGTGAACTCGTAACATCAACAATAGGAGAAGGTCCAAAAACTTTTAATCCTTGGGTGTCAAAAGATGCAACATCTTCTCAAATCGGAGAGCTTTTATATGATTCTTTGTTAACTACCGACCCTATAACAGGTGAAGTTATTCCAAAATTGGCAAAATCTTTTTCTGTTTCTTCAAATAAAAGAGAATATGTCATAACACTTCGAAAAGGGGTAAAATGGAGTGACGGAAAAGAAATTACGGCAGATGATGTGGTTTTTACTTGGAATGAAATTATATTGGCCGGACTCGGTAATACATCATTAAAAGATTCGGTGTTAATTGATGGTGAATATCCGTTGGTTGAAAAATCAGACAGATATACTGTTAAATTTTCCATAAAAAAACCTTATGCTCCTTTTTTAAGATTTATTGGAACGCAAATCGCTCCAATGCACATATTTAAACCGATAGTTGAAAAAGGTGAAAGATATTTTAATTCATATCTTGGAACAACAATAAATCCAAAAGATATAGTCTGTTCGGGTGCTTTTCTTTTGGATGAGTATATACCTGCACAAAGAGTTGTTTTTAAAAGAAATCCTAATTATTATGCTATAAATAAAAATGATGAAAAATTGCCGTATTTGGATAAATATATAATTCTTATCGTAGGTGATTTAAATAATGAATTTTTAAAATTTGAAGCGGGTGAACTTGATATAATATCAGTAAGAGGGAAAGATTTACCACGTTTTAAAGAAAAAGAAAAAAGTTCAAATTTTAAAATTTATAATTTAGGTCCGAATACCGGAACAACATTTATAGCATTTAATTTAAATACACGAAAAAATTCGGACGGTAAATTTTATGTTAATCCTCAAAAACAAAGTTGGTTTAATGATATAAATTTTAGAACTGCTATTGATTATGCTATAGATAGAAACGCTATAGTTAATAATGTTGCAAACGGTGTGGCAGAACCGCTTTTTACCGCAGAATCGCTTTCTTCTATTTTTTTGAATGAAAATTTAGCAATGGGACATGAGCGAAATATTGAATATGCGAAAGATTTATTATTTAAATCAGGATTTAATATTGACAGAAACGGACTGTTGCACGATAAACAAGGAAATACGGTAGAATTTGATTTGTATACAAATGCAGGTAATCTCGAAAGAGAAGCTTGCGGGGTTATGATAAAAGAAGATTTAAAAGATATAGGAATAAGAGTTAATTTTAAACCTATAGAATTTAATTCTCTTGTAAGCAGGTTAATGTCTACTTTTGATTGGGATGTCGTACTTATGGGGCTTACCGGAAGTCCTTTAGAACCGCATAGCGGGCAAAATGTATGGCGTTCAAACGGACATCTTCATTTGTTTAACATGAGAAAACAAGATGAATTTAAGACGGATATACTTGATTGGGAGAAAGATCTTGATAAGATTATTGACGATGGAGCATTAGAGCTTGATTATGATAAACGTAAAATAATTTATGATAAATATCAACAAATAATTTATGATAATCGTCCGATTATATATTTGTATTCTCCTTTAACAATTGTGGCGGTAAGAAATAATATAAAAAATATATATCCTACTCAATTGGGCGGAACGGTTCATAATTTAGAAGAACTTTATATTGAAAACTAAATTAAATTAATTTTGACTGTCTTTTTTATTTTCGGTTTTAATTTTATGGCTTTTTTGCCATTTTAATAATTTTAATTTTATATTAAATTTTATAATTTGTAATTTTGGAATTTTTTTAATTTCACTTTGAAAATATGTAGATGTAGTAATAGCAAAAGGCATTACAATATCAGCCCCCGAATCAAGAGCTTTTGTCATTTTTTGACTAATTGTTAAATGTGAATCACTTGATTTCATATTCAACGCATCCGTAATAATTAATCCGTTAAAATTTAAATTTTTGCGTATGTATTTATAAAATTTTGGAGAAAATACCGATATATTATCTTTGTCAATTGCAGTATAAATAGCACTTCCAACCATCAGATAATCATATTGTGAAGCGTTTTTAAACGGCATCATATCTTTTTGCAATTCTTCCTCTGATTTATCTATAACACTTTCAAAAAGGTGTGGATCTTTATTTAAAGCACCAAGTCCTATAGCATGCTTATAACAAGGTTGAATACCTGCAGCTTTTAACCCTGCAGCGTAACTTTTAGCTAATTCATTAACAATATTATAATCATAAAAAGCATAACAACGGTTGCGCATGTGTACTCCCGAACTTTTTTCACATATTTCGGCATTCGGAGCAAAATTAACATCAATACGCATATCCTTTAAATGTTGTCCAACTCTTAAACCGTAATTGTAAACTTCATATTTTGCTTTTTTTATGTCGGTTTTTGCTAATTTTTCAAAAGAATTTGCACTCGGAAATTTTTCATCAGGATATAACCAACCTATTCTGTTAACAGGGTCTCCTTCTTGATCTACGAAAAAGACAACTTTTCTTTTTAATAAACGTTCAATTTCCAGCTTTGTTTTTGCGGGGAATACTTCAAAACTTGATTTAAACAATAAAAAACCGTATGGATTTATATCTTTAATGGCATTCAGTTCTTGTTTTGTTAATGGAACATGCGTAAAATTCAAAATAATCGGTTTTATTGAGTTTTCGGGTTTTGAAAAATAAAAACAAATATAACCGGAACAAAAAATAAGTGATATTAATAAAAAACTAATAATTTTTTTCATAATTTACATTATAATTGAAAAAATTTTTTTATTATGTTTTTTTTAATAAATTTTCAAAAATTTTGGAATTGTTTTTAAATTCAAAAATATTATTTTCGAAATCATTTTTTAAGTCAGCAAACATCATTGGATTTTTTATATCTTTTATTGCAAGTGCTACTGCCGATTTTTCCGCTAATTTTTGTTCTTTTGTAAATTTCCGTTCAACAATGGCGGCAGGAATAAATGCTATTAGCGCTCCAATTATTTTTAAAATACTTTTATGTTTAATATTCGGGAATTTATTTATAAGTATAGAGCCTAATTTTGCGCCAAGTGCTGTTGTTAATATATCTACGGGCGCAGATACGGTTTCCGAAAAAGTTTTTATACCTATGGTTTCATCGTAATTGTGTTGTCGTTGAATATTAATTATTGAAGTTGTACCTTCTTGTAATGTTTTTGCTATGCTATCCTGTTCTTCGGTTGTAACAATGTATTTTTTTGCTTCAAGTTTCTTTTCAATTAAGGGAAGCTCTGTTTCGCTAAATTTATTGTATTCTTTTATGTCTTTAATAACTTGTTTTACGAAATTGAAAATTGTTTGATTTCTATTTCCGTTTTTTGTTTGATAATTTTCGGGATTTTTGGAAAATTGTTTCAAGTGTTTGTATTTTGTTGCTAAAATTGCTTTGTTTTCTATATTTGAAATATTTTTGTTTAAAAAGAAATAAGTTAATAAAGGAATTCCGAGTTTTGTAAGTATTTGCAACGGTTTATTTTTTATTTTTAAAACATCAATTAACTTATCAGTCATCAAATACTCTAAAAATCCGCCCGTAAATAATGCGGAATAAGAAATGTTTGCTATTGTTTCAACTTTTCTTAATTCTTCCAAACAGTCGTGTTCCACATTTTTTAAATAATTTTCAAATAATTTTTGATTTTCTTTTGCTTCTTTTATTTTTGAAATCGGAATTTGATTTGAATTGCTTTTTTGAATATTTAGCAGTTTTAAATCATATTCTTGTTTTTGCCGTTTGTATTCCGTTAAATTTTTTTTATAATCAAAAACTGTTTTAAATGATGAAGTTATATCAAAATTATCTTTAAATTTTTCAAATAATTTATTTGAATTATCTTTTTTATCAGCGATTAATAAATTTATTTCATTTTCTTGTTCGGGGGTTAAAATTGTAAATATTTTTGAATCGTTAATAATATTTTTTGTTGCATCAAAGCTGCTTTTTCGAATTAAACTTTGTTGTTGTTCAATAGAGTGTTTCATTCCTATTGCGAATAAAATTGCACTTCCTAAACCCGAAATTAAAGATAAAATCTTAGAACATTTAATTTCTTTTTGTCCAAAATTAAGAGTTAATGAGTTGTATTTTTTTAATCCTAAAGCAATTTTTTGTATAAATTTGTTTTTATTTCCAAGCTTATCTAAGAAAGGAGTTAACTTTGTAATTGTTATAGGAAGCGAACTTATTGCCCCTGCAATTGATAAAAGTTCTATGTTATAAGTTTGGTAAAATGTTTCGGCATCTTCTTTTTTTAAAAACTCATATTTGTCCCGTACTAAAATGGGTTCAATAATAGCTTTTGCTTTTTTTTGCATTTCCAAATTAACGGAACTTTCTGCTTTTAAAGATGTTTTATTTCCGCTTTCCCATTTTCTGTACCGAGGAAGATTTCTTTTATATTTTGTGTAAAAAGATGAAATTTTACTCATTAACGCATAAATAACCTTTCATGTTTGTTGTATTAATAATCAAAATAAAAAAAATTTGTTATAAAAAATATATTTATTTATATAATTTTACAAAAAATAAAAAAATAGCCATGTTTTTAGTAAAATTAAATTAAAGATGAGAGGAACACAAAATGGGATTAAATGCATATTTAGGGATTGATGTAGGTTCTGTAACAACGAAAGTTGCAATTGTTGATGAAAATACTAATTTTATTGACGGATATATGACTAAGACGGCAGGTAAACCGGTAAATGCCGTTCAAAATTGTTTAAAACAAATTCATCGGCAAGCAAAGCAAGAATATAATATATTAGGAGTAGGAACTACAGGTTCGGGAAGAAACCTTGCCGGAGCTTTAGTAGGTGCTGATGTAATAAAAAATGAAATTACAGCGCATGCCGTAGCTGCAAGTACTTATGTGCCTGAAGTTCAAACTATTTTAGAAATTGGCGGACAAGACAGTAAAATTATAATTTTAAGAGATGGAATTGTTACTGACTTCGCCATGAATACTGTTTGTGCGGCAGGTACGGGAAGCTTTTTGGATCATCAGGCTTTAAGATTAAATGTACCTATTGAACAATTCGGAAGTTTGGCTTTAAAATCCAATTCACCTGCAAGAATTGCGGGCAGATGCGGAGTTTTTGCAGAAAGTGATTTGATACACAAACAACAGTTGGGCTATCCTGTAGAAGATTTACTTTATGGACTTTGTCAGGCTTTGGTAAGAAACTATTTGAGCAATTTGGCATTGGGAAAAGAATTACTTCCTACTATTACGTTTCAAGGCGGTGTTGCTACAAATTCCGGCATGGTTAAAGCATTTGAAGAAGAATTAAAAACTAAAATAATTGTTCCT
This sequence comes from uncultured Muribaculaceae bacterium, assembly GCA_964527005.1. Classification (GTDB taxonomy): domain Bacteria; phylum Cyanobacteriota; class Vampirovibrionia; order Gastranaerophilales; family Gastranaerophilaceae; genus Avigastranaerophilus. The sequence goes on from CAZGRH010000037.1 coordinate 7,373, forward strand.
GATAATCATCAAACAATGGGTGCTATAGGTGCCGCACTTTTAGCTTTGGAAAATCATAAATTCAATGAAACTGAAACAAAATTTAAAGGTTTTTCGGTCGGTGATATTTCGTTTAATTCATACACAAATCAATGCGGTTCTTGTTCTAATAATTGTGAAGTAATTACAATTGTTGAGGGAGATATAACATCTACGGAATTAAACAATAAATCAGATAAAATTATTGCTCGTTGGGGTGGTACTTGCGGCAGATGGGATATCGGTTAGTATTTAAAATTTTTTTACATTAAAATGAGAGAAAATGTTTGTTTCCTCTCATTTTTTTTGTAAACATTTATTAACAAAACATAAAAATCGTTAAAGAAAATTGAAAATTATACCGATTGTATTAATAAGAATGTATAAAATAGGAGAACAAGATGGGACTTGCGGCATCACAAGGCAGATACCTCTGTTTAACGGCAAGAATGAGTGATTTAGTATTTGAAGGACAACAAATTTCTCAACAAAGATTAAATTTGGCTCAAGAATCTCAAGAAATTGCCGATAAATATAATAATGCACTTTCTAATACAAAAATGACGGCAAACGTAATGGGAGAGACCGTTCAATTAACTTATGGTGTAATTACCGATCAAGACCCTTTAACAGGTTTGTGTATGAGAATTGTTGATTGCGACGGAAATATAGTTGCCCCGTCAAAAAAATATTCGCTTGATGTTACGGAAGATGATAAAACTACAAATTATTCATCGTCAGTGTCGTTTATTAACAAATACATGACAGATTTAAATCCCGATGAAGCTTCTCAAATGTCTTTATGGAGCATTGATGAGGTTGCCGACTATTATAAAAAGAATTACTCAAATTCAAATATTACTTTGAATTTAAAAAGTAATTTAGATGATATTCCGAGAAATGAAAATGAGCGTTTTGTCTATGATGATAATTGTAATGACCCTCGGTATTTACAAGAAATGTTAACAAACGGTAGTTGGTTTGTTCAACAATATTCATCCGACGAAAATAACAATTGGAATACCGTAAATTGGCAAGGAACATCTTCTATTTCTGAAGTTTCGGATACTTCCGATGATGCGGCTGCCGAGGCTGAATATGAAGCAGCGACTAAAGATATACAAAGAAGAGATAAAATTTTGGAATTGAGATTAGAACAGGTTCAAACCGAAGAAAAATCAGTAGAAAAAGAAATGGATTCCGTAAAAAATACAATCAGTAAGAATGTAGAAAGTTCTTTTGGCACATTTGCATAGTAAAAAATTACTATATTTACACCGAATTAAATCGTAAAGATTTGTTCGGTGTTTTATATTGTAGTGTTTTCGTAGGATTTATAGTTTTTTGTAATATTGTATAATAAATCCAAAATGGTAAAATTATGAGAAGAGGATATAATGCAAATCTTTGAAGTTAAAAACGATATTGCGAAAATAACATACAATCCGATGGAAAATCATCTTATGCCTGCTGATTTTATTCTTATTGAAGATTCACGGCAAAGAATAATTTCTCAAGTTATTGAAACGGCAACAACCGATTCGGAAGATTATGTAGCAATGCTTAGGTTGGCATTAGTTATCGATGACAGTAATAATCTTTCATTTTATAAAGGTTCTCTTCCGTCTAAATTATCAAAATTATATTATATTAATCCTGATGAAATAATAGATTTGGTAAAAGGAAACGATAAGTTTGTTTATTTGGGAAATTTACTTAATCATCCGGATTCGGCAGTTAAAATTAATTCCGATTTTTTGAGTGAAAAACTTTATATTTTGTCTGATAAACAAGATTGTGCAACAGTTATAAATTCTAATTTAATATCAGAAATACAAGATAAGAAAAACAAAATATTAATATTGGATTTTTTTGGACAATATGATAATTTAAAGGATGTTCATACAATATCAATTTCTGATTTTAAATTGCCTTTAAATATTTCAGCAATTGATGCAATATTGGAAAATGATATTAATGATTGTTCGTTGGAAGATAAAACATTAATCCAAAATATACTCTTAGAAGTAAGAGATTATATATTTGAAACCGAAAATAAATTTATTCCGTTTAATACTTTCAGACAAGTAGTAAATGAAGAATATAAAGAAAATCCATTACCTTGTTTGTTGTTGCTTAAAAATAAATTGTGGTTATATCAACAAATGGGATTATTTTGTGATAATCAAAATGATTTTGATGCATTAAATAAATTGTTTGAAGAACATGATGCTATTGTCTTTGATTTGTCGGCAATTTCTAAAAACTGGCATAAATATATTTTGCAAACAATTCCAAAATATATTTCAATTGATTATTATTTGTTTTGTTCCGTAAATGGTCTTGTAATAAATAAAAATATTGCCAATTCTTTGTATAAATCAGAAAAAATAACGCCTGTACTTTCTGATACTTATTCAAGTAAAAACATTGAAATATTGAATGCCGTTTGCAAAAATCAAATTTTGTGTAAACCTGCAAAACAATTTAATACGGATGAACCATATAATTTTTTATTGAACAAAGTAAATGTTAACGAATTTGTGTTTTATGGCGAAAACTCATTATATTTGCCATTGCTTATTGAATTAAAAATAATTGATAAAAAAACAAAAGAAGAATTAATTCAAAATGAAATAAAAAAAGATGTTGATAATTTGTTGTATTCAAAAAAACGTTCAATTTTAACAACTGAAAATGAAATTGAAAATAAAGCTGAGTATTATCCCGAACCTACAAAACCGCAACCGTTGGTTGTCCAAAAAACTCAAGAAGAAATTATACAACCTCAAATTGTGAATGAAAAAATTGAAACAGAACCGCAGTCAATTGCAGAAAATGACTTAAGTATTTTAGACGAAATTCCCGAAACAGATTTAAATACTGAAAATAATTATATTATCGATGAAGAATCCCGTATAAATAATGAAGATGATATTTTGGTTCAAGAAGAAACAGAAGAAGAAATAAACGAAAATGAAATAATAGAGGAAGAATTTTCAGATGATGATTTGTTGTTTTTAGACGAAATAGAAGAAAATAATGAATTAGAAGCAGAAATTTCCGTTTCGCAAAATTCGGAAAATAATGTTGAGGACAGTAATAATTTCGAAATAATTGAAGAACCAGATGAAGCGGAGAATGGCAGTGAACAACAAACGGATTATTTGTTGAATTTTAATGATGAATATGAAATGAATAATAACTCCGAAATATTGGCATTGGATGAATATTCTCAAGACGTTTCGGAAGAAATTAAAGTTAAATCCAATGAAGAAGAAAATGAGCAACAAAGTATTCAAGAAGATTTCACTACAACCGAAAATTTGATTGAAAATGAACAACCGGAGCTTGTAAATAAAAATATTTCAGTTCTTTATGATGATTATGATTTGCCGATTTATGATGTAAAAAAATCCGAAAATAATGAGATAAAAGGAAATGAATTAGACTTTAAAATAGGAGATAAAGTTTTCCACCCGAAACATGGAAAAGGTATAATTGAGGGATTTACAAATTATAGTGATAAAATATTATTTTGCCAAATTCAATTCGAGAATGTCGGAACAAGAATAATAGATCCTAAAATATCGGAATTGCAAAAAATATAGAAAAAGAGGTCGTTAATTAAAACGACCTCTTTTTCTTGTGTAACTTATATTATTTTAAGTCTTGTAGTGCTTTTGTTGCTGCTTCTTTTACTTCTTTATTGGAATCTGCTTTTGCAAGATTGAAGATTGTTTTTAAATCATCTGCATATTGAGGTTTAGCGATGTATTTTAAAGCAGAAATTGCACTTTTTCTAACCATTGGGTTCGGATTTGATTTTACTGCTTCAACAACTGTTTCAATGCAAGGTAAATCTTTTAATTCAAG
>CAZGRH010000038.1:0-11206 GCA_964527005.1 uncultured Muribaculaceae bacterium
TTTGAAATATAGATTAAAAAGTAAAGGAGATAAAAATGGAAAATTATATTTGTACCGTATGTCATTATGTATATGAACCTGCCGAAAACGGAAATGTAGCATTTGCTGATTTACCGGATGATTATGTTTGTCCTCTTTGCGGAGTAGGTAAAGATTTATTTGAAATTCAAGAATAATTAAAAAAAACATTTTAAACAAAAATCCTAAAAACAGATAAATTAAAAAAAGTCTATTTTAGGATTTTATTTATTTTAAACAGATTTTTATTTATATGTTTCAAAACGTAAATTATATTTTTTCTTAAAATTAAAATGGTATAATACCATTATATTTGTATATAAAAAAAATAAAGGACAGATAATGGCGGCGAAAGAAGTTGAAAAAGTAAATATTGCGGAAGAAAGACAAAAAGCTTTAAAAACTGCGATAGATAAGATTGAAAAAGATTTTGGCAAAGGTTCAATTATGCGTTTGGGCGATAAACCTGCGGTTAATGTTGAAACTATACCTACGGGTGCATTGTCATTGGATGTTGCACTTGGTATCGGCGGAATTCCGAGAGGAAGAATTGTTGAAGTATATGGTCCTGAGGCAAGTGGTAAAACTACTTTGGCTCAACATATAGTTGCAGAATGCCAAAAGAAAGGCGGAATTGCGGCATTTGTTGATGCAGAACATGCTCTTGACCCTGAATATGCAAGAAATTTAGGTGTTAATGTTGATGAACTTCTTATTTCTCAACCTGATACAGGTGAGCAGGCATTAGAAATTACGGAAGAACTTGTTCGTTCTGCAGCTATTGATGTAGTTGTTGTTGACTCTGTTGCGGCATTAGTTCCCAAAGATGAAATTGAGGGCGCAATGGAAGATAAACAAATGGGACTTCAAGCACGTTTAATGTCTAAAGCATTGAGGAAATTAACCGGTATTGTAAGTAAGACAAATACTACTGTTATTTTTATAAACCAATTAAGACAAAAAATAGGAATTGCTTATGGCAATCCGGAAACCACAACGGGCGGTAATGCTCTTAAATATTACGCAAGTATAAGACTTGATATCAGAAAGATTGAAACTTTAAAAAAAGATGATAAAGAAGTCGGTAACAGAGTTAAAGTAAAAGTAGTAAAAAATAAAGTTGCTCCTCCTTTTAGAATTGCGGAATTTGATATTATTTACGGAAAAGGCATAAGTAAAGCAGGTTGTATAATTGATATGGCAGTTCAGCTTGATATTATTAAAAAAGCAGGTGCTTGGTTTAGTTATAACGATGAAAAAATCGGTCAAGGTCGTGATAAAGTTAAAGAATTATTTGCTAATAATCCTGATATAGCAAACGAAATAGAAGAAAAAGTTCGTGAAGCATTAAAAGAACAATAATAGAAAATTAAGTTGCAAAATGAATTAAAACCCTAAAATCAGACAAAAAAGTCGGTTTTAGGGTTTTAATAAAATTCGTAAAATGTTATGAGTTAAATTTTGCACTCTATTATTGATACTGATATAATAAAACAGTATTGTAAATTAATACTTATGTTTGTCGAAATATTATTACGATAAATTGGTAAAGGTAAAATTTTTATGATACGGAATTGGAGAAATAATGAAAAAAATAATTAATTTTATAATTTTTACATTGATATTTATGGTTTCGGCAAATCAAAGTTTTGCTATTTCAACATCTAAAATAGATAAATTAATTTATAAATCCTCAATGAATGAAACTTCAACAATAGCAATTTCAATAAAAAATGCGAAAACGGGTTCTTTGGTTTATGAGCAAAATTCTAAAAAATTATTACATCCCGCTTCAACTTTAAAGGTTTTTACTGCTTATGTGGCAGATAGTATTTTAGGAAAAGATTATAAATTTAAAACTCAATTTTATAAAGATAATGAAAATAATTTATATATAAAATTAGGTGCAGATCCTTTATTAACTACAAAACAGTTACAACAAGCTTTTTATGATTTAAAATCAAAAGGTAATGTTTCCTTTAATAATTTGTATTTTGATGACAGTATAATTGATAAAAAAGAATTTGCGACAGGTTGGATGTGGGATGATGAAATAAGTCCATATACTCCGAAAGTCAGTTCATATAATTTAGACGGTAATTTATTAACCGTAAAATTATTTAAAAATGATAACAGCAGCGTTGCGATTGATGTAAAATCAACGTATCCTACATCAGTAATAAGTTCAGTTAAAACAGGGGTAAAAGATAATTTAGAAATTCAAAGATACGGTTGGAACAGTCCTGAAGTAGTTGAAATTATAGGAACTGTTGAAAATTCTGCATCGGTTCAAATTCCGATAAGCAGTATGAGAAGATATTTTATTTATAACTTAAATAAAATAATAGAAGATACTAATATTAAAGTTAAAAATGTATTATATTCTTCAAATTTAGTTCCTGAAAATGCCGAATTGCTTGGTGAAATTGTTAATCCTATTGATGAAGTAATTCAAGAAGTACTTCAAAACAGTAATAATTTAATGGCACAAACAATATTTAAATTAGCAGGCGGAAAAAAAGTTTTAGGAACGGGAACCGATGAAAATGCAGTTAATACTTTTAATGATTTTTATAACGGAATAGGTTTAGATACAAAATCTATTATTGTAAAAGACGGTTGCGGTGTTTCAAGAAATAATTTAATAAATGTTGATTGGATGACGGAGTCTTTAAATAAAATTTATTTACGAGATAAAGATAGTGAATTTATATCGCAAATGGCGCAAAGCGGTGACGGTACATTATCAAACAGATTATATAATTTAAGAGGTAATGTTTGGTTAAAAACAGGTTCGTTATCAAATATTAGCGGGATTACGGGATATATTAAATCACTTGACGGAAATGTTTATTCTTTTGCATTGTTAATTCAAAATTTTAAAGAACCGCAAGCTGATGTTAAAGCATTTGAAGATGAAATTATAAAATTAATTTATAGACGATAAAATATACAATTAAGCAATTTTTAAAAATCTCCTTTATGTATATCATTAAATAGCAAAAAGGAGATTTTTTATGACAGAAGTAATGCAAGTATATAAATGTAACATTTGCGGTAATATTGTAGAAATTATTAATTCGGGTTTTGGTGAACTGGTTTGTTGTTCTGTTCCGATGGAAAAATTGGAAGAAAAGACTTCCGATGAAAATTTGCAGGAAAAACATGTACCTATTATTACTATGGAGGGTGAAAATAAAATTATAAGAGTAGGTTCAATTCCGCATCCGATGGAAGATAATCATTATATTGTTTTTATTGAGGCGATTTCACCCGATAAAAAATATTTAAAACGTAAATATTTACATCCAAATGAAGAACCAAAATTAGATTTAAAACATAACGGATGTGCTTATGAAACTTTTACGGCAAGAGAATTGTGTAATATTCATGGTTTATGGAAAAATCAATATAATTAAATTATGCGGGCAAATCTTTTTAAAGATTTGCCCTGTTCGTAAATAAAATATTGATTTAATTGTTCAATTGCGACTATAATTATTTTTATGAACAAGTTAGAACAATTGAAAAATCAAGTAATAATTTCCGTTCAGGCAATGCCTGAAGAGCCGTTGTATCAAGAAGATTGTATGATTGCGATGATGAAATCAGTTATAAACGGCGGAGCTAAAGGTTTAAGAGTTGCAGGCGCAAGGGATGTTAAAAATGCAAAAAAATTGTTTGATGTTCCCGTGATAGGATTAACAAAACCTGACAAATTACCTCACAATTGGAAAGAAATAGTTTATATAACTCCGACATTAAAAGAAGTTGACGAACTTATAAATGCGAATGCAGATATAATAGCTACTGACGCTACTTTAAGACCTCGTCCGAAAGAAAGTTTAAAAGAAACGCTTGAATATATAAAAAGGAATAATAAACTTGCAATGGCAGATATTTCCACCTTTGAAGAGGGTGTAAAAGCAAGAGAATTAGGATTTGATATTATATCTACCACATTGTCGGGTTATACTCAAAATTCTGATTGTAATAATCCGTTTCCTGATTTTAAATTACTTGAAAATTTAGTAAAAACATTAGATTGCCCCGTAATTTTGGAGGGAAGAATTTGGTTTCCAGAAGAGGTTAATAAAGCATTTGAACTTGGTGCTTACGGGGTTGTAATCGGTTCTGCGGTAACTCGTCCGCAGTTAATAACAAAGCGTTTTTGTGTAAGAGGTTAGTATGAGAAAAATTTTAGCAATTGATGTAGGCGGGACAAAATTAATTTCCGCAATAATTAATGAAAACGGAGAAATTTTAACCGATGTAAAAAGAACATCGACACCTGATAATATTGAAGAAATGAAGCGTGTATTTAAACAAATTATAGCTGAAAATGAAGATAATATAGATATGATTGCATTTGCTACGGCAGGTGCCGTAAATTTGGCAAATAATCGTGTTGACTCATCTACTCCTAATTTACCTGACGGATATTTAACAATAGAATTTTCAAAATTAAGTAAAAAACCCGTTTTTGTTGAAAATGACGCAAATGCTGCAGCATGGGCGGAATATAAAATAGGTGCGGCGCAAGGTGAAGATAATAATATTACAATTACTCTCGGTACCGGCATAGGCGGCGGTTTTATTGTAAACGGTAAACTTTTACGAGGAAAATCCGGTAAAGCCGGTGAAGTGGGAAGCATGAAAATTAACGGTAAAAATCGTGTTTGTACTTGCCATAGGTTAAATTGTTTCGAAAGTTATGCTTCAGGTACGGGGTTAAAAAATACTGCTGAAGAAGTTGCTTTAAATGATGAAATTTTTAAATCAAGTCTTTTTTCACATAAAATACCGAAAGATATTACTACTTATGATATTATCGATGGTATAAAACAAAATGATGAATACTCTTTAAAGGTCTTTAATATTTGGAAACAAGATTTGATAACGGGGCTTGTTAATATTGTTAATATATTTGATACGGAAAGTATTATTTTATCGGGAGGAATGGGAAAATTTATTGATACTTCCGAAATAGAACAAGCGGTAAACAGTGAAATTGTTGTTTCTCCTGTTAAAGTAAAACTTGCAAAAGCAGGTAATTATTCGGGTATGATAGGCGCTGCTTTATTGGCTTGCGAAAAATATTAGACATATTATGTCACTTTAAAGTATAATTATTAAAAAGATTTATGAGGATTGTTATGAAAAAACTTTTAATTATAGTTTGTATATTTTGTGCAGTTGCGTGTTTTTTGTTTCCAATGACATATTTTAAAAGTAATACCGATAAAATGGAAGTAAAAGTAAGTCATATTTTGGTAAATTCAAAAGAAGATGCTGAAAAAATCAAACAAAATATTCTTGATAAAAAAATATCTTTTAAAGAGGCTGCAGAAAAATATTCAAAATGTTTCTCCTCTGAAAATGCCGGAAGTTTGGGATATGTTCAAAAAGGCAGATTGTATGAAAATATTGAAAATTATATTTTTACAACAAAAGATTATTTTAAAATTTCAGAACCTATAGAAACTGATGATGGTTGGCATTTGGTTGTTGTAAACGGTGTGAGATATTTTTCGGATAAAGAAAATTTTAGCAAAAGACACTTTATGACAAAAGATGATGCAAGATATATTGATATGGTTGAAAATTAAAAATACTTTATGTTATTTGAATAAAACCGATTTTTTTTATATAATTGGGCAGTAATGGTAAAAAGGGTAAATTATGACAAAAAATCAACTTTCTGACGGAGTAGGAAGAAAAATAGTAGAAGCTTTAAAAAGACAAGCAGAAGCTGATGTTGTGCCTGTTCAAAATGAACAATTAAATGTCGAGAACAGTATTCCGTTGGCAGATGTTGAAGAAACTCCGGAGATTAAGTTTGACTCTGAAGTTGAATTAGCGGAGCCTATAGTTGATGAAATTGTTGAAGAAGAAATTTTGATTGAGCAAACAAACAATTCTGTTTGTGAACAAACGGTTGTTCCTCAAAATGCCGTTTCGTCAACTTTTGAACAGGTTGTTCCGAATGATATGAAAAAAGTAACTATAAAAACATCTTCAAATGTTAATATTCCAAAAAATGTTTCTGTTTTGAGTAATTTAATTAATAATTTGCCTGTTGGTGTTTCAAAACAAACAGGTGCGGTTATTATAAAACAAACTTTAGAAGCAATGGGAATTCCGATTAATAATGTTTTGAAAGAAGCTCAAGCTTTTCAAGATGAATTAAATTCTTTAACAAAAGAAAGTATGTTGAAACGTGAAGAATATAAAGCTCAAATCGCAAAACTTGATATTTTAATCCAAGAAAATCAACAAAATATTTCTTCCGTAAATGATATTATGAGTTTGTTTTTAAATATTTCCGACTAAACGGATTGTTTAAATTTATTTTATAAACACAATTCTTTACAAAAGCCGAAAACATGATGAATACATGTTTTCGGCTTTATTGGTATGTTTCGTTTTTTATTTTAGGGTTGAAATGATTTAAAAAAGATTTATACTAAAAATATCGAATAGAAATAAATAATAAATTAAGAAAGGAATAAGATGGGGAAAAATGGTGATTTTTGCGGAGAATATTCGCAAAAGTCAATAACATTATGTAATGATAAATTTGAAAATCCTGTTGTGGGAAAAATATCTTGTAATTTTGGGTATAGAAAAGCACCGATAAAAGGCGCAAGTGTTTTGCATTCGGGAATAGATATTGCCGTTCCCGTCGGAACTTCCGTAAAAGCTATAGCTGACGGTAAGGTAGTTGCTGCTCGCAGTGGTATGAGGGGATACGGAACAGGTGTTTTTATTGACCACGGATTAATTAACGGTAAACATATTGTGAGTGAATACGGTCATTTAAGCAGTTATAACGTAAAAGTCGGGGATAGTATAAAAAAGGGACAAATTATTGCTAAATCGGGAAATACCGGAATATCAACGGGACCTCATTTGCATTTAACAATTCGTGAAAATAAAATTCCCGTTGACCCTAAAAAATACATAAAATGTTAATTTATTAAAAAAGTAGCAAAAAAAATTTTATTTGGGTTTTTAGATGAGTGTTTATTGGATATTATTATGGAGTAAAAATTATGCAAATTTCAAAAATCGGATATTCACCGTTAACAAAGAATACTCACTTTTATGCAAAAACAAAAAAAGTAAATGAACCTGATTTATATTCAGGAATGAATGGCGACAAGTTGGTTTTTGACGGAAATGCAGCTAAATATTTTAAAGTAGCCGAAAATTTATCAAATAAAAAAGTCGGTTCAAAATTTATTTTGCAATCTACACTTCCTCAATATAAAGATTTAAAGATATTAATTACACCTGACTCCGTAATTAAGTCAAATGATTTTAAAGTTCAAATTAAAAGTAATGTGGAGCCGAGTTTTAAAGGTAGATTATACGGAAGTATCAGAGATGATAATGGTGTAGTTGACAGTAAAATGCAAACCGAATATATGCGTTTTTGGACTACAGGCATGAATGATGTTATAAATAAACGAAATATAGATAAAAAATATGCGCCGAAAATAAAAGATGATTATAATTTTTATATTCCGACGGACGGTGATGGCACAAGATATAAAGATATTACTTCATTGCAAGGAGGAGTAACAAAACCTGCTTCTTATATACCTGCATTTATGAACGGACATCAAATGTCGTTGGTTCAGGGGGTAATATCAAATTTTGCAATGACAGGAAAACTTGATAAAATGTATGATTTTATCAATGTTGAACCTGCAAAAGGCAGTGCATTCGGATTTTTAGAGGGTTTAAGAAAAGGACAAATCCCGACTGATAAACCGCTTGTATTTAGTTGGGGCGATAATTTTTCGGATATTAATATTTCAAGATTAATGAAAAATCATGAAGACAAAAATTCCGGTTTTACCGTTACGGTTCTTCCTGTTGATAAAAATAAAACAAAAGCATTAAGTATAGTTAAAACAGATGATGTTCAGTCCGGAAAAATTGATATGTTTGTTGAAAAACCGCAAGACGATGACTTTATTGAAAGTTGTGTACTTCCCGAATTTGGAGAAAATAAATGTCTTTCAGCGGTTGGTCCTTATATTCTTTCAAAAGAAGTATTAAATTGGATAAAAACGAATTATGTACAAAATCCGCAAGCATTTTTAAACCCTACAAAAGGTTATGATTTTTCTTCCATGATTATTTCTCCTATGCTTGAAGCATTTAATAAAAAAGAAATTTTAGATGAAAACGGTAATCCTTTAGAAATGAAATTTGACCTTATAGGAGAAAAAGAAACGTGGTCTGATTTGGGTTCTCAGGTTGATTTTTCAAAAGCAATGAAAGAAATTAAAAAGGGTTGTTATTCTAATTTACCGATTTCCATGAGAAACAGTATCAAAGAAAATGTTGACCGTACAAATAATATAACATTTAATCCGAAATCAAAACAATTATTTGCTGATTTATTAAAAGAAATAAATGCTAATGCTAAAAATGTTATTGTTTATTGTCAAAATTAATTCTGTTTTTTATGTTAATGAAATGTCGGAAATAATAGGTACATAATTTTAACTTTTATATGTTTTGAAGCTTAGCGGTTAAGAATTAAATTAATAATTTTAATCGCTAAGCTTTATGTATGTTGTTTAATATCGGGATTAATTTTATAAAAATGTAAACATTTTGTGTAAAATAAAATTATTTAAATTTAGATTTGACGGCTCTGGCAATATCTTTATTTTGGGCTTTTTTTGCCATATCTTCACGTTTATCGTATAATTTTTTCCCTTTAGCCAGTGCAATTTCTATTTTTGCCCAACCTTTATCCAAATAAACTTGAATTGGTACGATAGCGTAACCGTCTTTTTTTATTTTACCGATTAATTTTTCAATTTCTTTTTTATTCAATAAAAGTTTTCGTGTGCGTTTTTCTTCATGATTGTATCTGTTTCCTTGTTCGTAAGGACTGATGTGTGCATTGTAAAGAAAAACTTCACTGTCTTCAATTTTGACAAAACTGTCTTTTAAATTTATTGCGCCTTTTCTTATTGATTTTATTTCAGTACCAGTTAAAACCATTCCAGCATCAAATTTATCGAATATATGATATTCGTGAAAAGCTTTTTTGTTTGTTGATATGATTTTTCTGCCCATAAAATGATTATAACATTATAATTTTTTTTTGAATAATTTTTTCATACATTTTAATCATTAATAACCATTTTATATTTTTATTATTTTTAATTTCTTCAAAATTAAATTTTAATAAAATTGATTCATATTCATATACATTTGGTGTTTTTTTATTCCAAATTATGGATTTTAATCGAAAAATTACATAATTATCAAAATAAAATTTATCATAAATTACATTAGAACCAACTTTTTCAAATTTTACAATGAAATCATATAAATCAACAAGATTTTTTAAGTGTAAAAGATAATCTCTTTCGTATAAAAAATCTTGTTTTCTTTTCAAAAGAAAACTGTTTATGTTCATATATTTAACCCGCAAATTATTAATTATTAATTTTCTTGATATTTTTTTAGTAAATTATAGTAATAATTTACTTTATTTTCCCTGATAATACGCCTTATCTTTTTTTCCGCTCTTATAAAATAAGGTTCGTCAATAATTCCCGTAGAAATTTCATAATCTCTATAGAGTTTTGTTATAATATCTTTTAAAATATATATTTTTTCATTTCTTGAAATAAAAATATTGCCAAAAATACGATTTAAGAGATCTCCGAATTCTAAAAAATCTTGTTTTTTGTTTGTTTTAATTGCACACGAAGAAGACGCAACAAGGCGTAAATGTCTTTTCATAAACTTATATCCCCTCTAACCATCATAATTCCGAACCTTGATATGTATATAAACAAAATTAATGCATTTACATGTATTCTGTTGTATAATAATATCGGTTGGGTTTTCTACTTTCTTGTAAATTTCTAATATAATATTACAAGATGATGTTGGATAATACAATATTATTACCAAATAATGTAACAAAAATTCATGTGGAGGATGTAAAATATGAAAATAGGTAAAAGAATTAAGGATTTAAAATCCATTTTAAACACTACCAGTAAGGATTTGGCACTTGAACTCGGTATTCCCGTAAGAACAGTAGGAAGTTATGAAAGAGATGAAGCACAACCCGGTTCTAAATTTGTTTATGAATTAATTGATAAATACGGTGTTAATGCTAATTGGTTGTTAACGGGTGAAGGTACGGTATTTATTGATGGACGAGATAATGATAACGGTTTTAAACCGAAACCAAAATTTAATTTATCCGAGGAAGAACAGGAATGTTTTGCCGAACTTACTAATTCTAAAGCAAGTAAAGATATGCTTTTAAAAATTTTAGCAATAAAAAAAGGGGATAAAGAAGCTATTGATAAATTGATATATAATTTGCAAGGCGTAAAAGCTTTTTTGGATTAAAAAGTATTTAAAAGTATATATTTGTTAAGTATTTCTGGTTCGTATTTGTTTTTTTTGTTCATTTTTTATAATTTGCAGTTATTGTAAATAAAAAAAGAATTAAATTAAAATTAAAAGAACTACCGTTCTTTGGTAGTTCTTTGTTTTTTGATGATTTTATTTTAATCTTTCCCATATAAAAGTTCATTTGCCGTGCGACCACCTTTTTCCACCAAATCATCAACTGCAACATATTGCGGAGCTGAAGTTTTATCTGCGATTTTTAATTGAAATATATGCACGTCATGCCCCCATTTATTCGGACCTTTCATTCCGTTTACGTCTACCGCAATGTATCTTGCATTTTGCTTAAGCCTCGAAAAAACAATCATTCCGTCATTTAATATAATTGCACTGCTTTTTCTCATGTTTGATTTTGAAAAACCGAAGGTATTTTGTGCAATAGAATCAGCAGAAGCGGAAGGATTATTTGCGGCATAAACTTCTTCTCTTCCTTTATAATTAGGAATACAACCGTTTGCATAAGCGTGTGTGTCACAAACTTTTTGCACTTGCATTGTCTTTTGAAATGATTGCCATAATGATGTACAATCTTCAAAAACATTATATCCGCATCTTGGAAAAGTACCGTTTACTAAATAATAAGCATTGACTGCATTATTTAAAGTTGAATGCGCTTTTTTCAAAGCAGATTTATATTCTTGCCATTTATGATTTGCAAACAGTGTAGGCACGGTAATTGCAGAAATAATACCGATTATTACGAGAGTAATTAAAACTTCAC
>CAZGRH010000039.1:0-11097 GCA_964527005.1 uncultured Muribaculaceae bacterium
CTGTAAAGTCTAATAAAATAGTAAATAATTTTTCTCAATCCACCATAATTTTTAAAGGCTTTAGAGAACAGGGCAGGGTAAACATCAAGGGGTTAGAAGGAATTGACATCTTATGGATTGATGAGGCTCAGGCTATAACTAAATCTACACTTGATGTTATTATCCCTACCATAAGAAAAAAAAATTCAATTGTTATTTTCACTATGAACAGGCTTGTCAGAAAAGACCCTGTATATTCGGAGTTTGTTTCTCGTGATGATTGTTTACATATTAAAATTAATTATTATGATAATAAACATTGTCCGCAAAAGCTTATTGATGAAGCAAGAAGATGTAAAAAACGTAATATATCGGATTATGAATATATTTGGGAGGGAAATCCTTTAGATACGACAAGTGATTTTCTTTTTTCCGCAATAAAGTTGGATAAAGCAAAAAACTTAAAAATAAAAAATGAGAGTTATCGAAAAATCAGATGTATGTCAGTTGATTTGGCGGGAAATGGCGGAGATCTTTGCGTTGCAAGTTTGCTTGAATCAAAAAGCACCGTTCATTGGGCGCTTGAAAAACAAGAATATTGGAGTGAACCTGATACGGATATTACAAAGGGGAAGATTATTAATTTGTATTTGCAGTGGCAACCGGAGCTTTTAATATTGGATGCGGACGGTTTGGGGTATTCAATTTATGTAAGTGTAAAAAATGTTATTCAAAATGCGATTAAATTTAACGGTGCTGCTTCTTCAAACAGACCTAATGCGCTTAACAGACGTGCTGACGGCTATCTTACGTTAAAAGATTTTATTGATAACGAATGGTTAAAAATATCGTCTGATTTTACTGTTTCGCAACTTGAATACATAAAAAAATCTTATAAACCTAACGGGCAAATTTGTATTCAATCAAAAAAGGATATGAAGTCCGAACAAGGTGAAAGTCCTGATTTTGCGGATAGTTTAATGATGGGAATTTATGCAATTAATTATTATTCTTATTTGATTGATGAAAAAGATGAAACAGTAGTCCTTGAGTCAAATTTTGATCCTTACGGATAAAAAAAAGAAATGTAAAAACGAGTATTTTTATCATTTAATTTAACGCCTTTTTAGAATTTGCAGAAATATTTACAATTATTGTGCAACTAATATCAGTTGCATTTAGTTTTATGGAATTTTAGTAAAAGAAAGGAGAATTTATGTGCTTATCTACGAAAATAGAAAGAGTTGAAGAACCTGAAACTATTAAACAGGCAGTTAAGGCGGATGCTTCCGTTCAAAAATCAACGGCTGCAAACAGACCTGAAGTTCGAGGAGTAGTATCCGAAAATATTAAAACAACAAACAATGGACTTGAAGAAGAAATTAAAACTTCCAAAAAGAAACTTTTAGGTGAGTAATATTTTTTAAGTTTGGAATGTTTTAAAAATATTTTAATTTTAAACAACAAAGGATTTTTTAATGAAAAAAACTAATTATTCAAAGCGGTATTTTAATTCACGCAGAATGGAATTAGAGATTGCATATAATGCGATTAAACCCGATTGGCAAGATTTAGCGGATTATTTTTTACCTCGTTCCGTTCGCTTTTTAACACGAACGGTAAATAAACAACCTGCAAAAAATCGTAAAATTAAAGATTCTACGCCTTTATTGGCGGTTAGGAATTTTTCTTCGGGAATGATGTCAGGGGCTACAAGTCCTGCTACAAACTGGTTTAAGGTGAAAATCAGGAATGTTGGGAAAGAAGAAAGTTATGAAATAAAATCTTGGTGCAGTTCCGTAGAAAATATTTTTAGAGATATTTTTAATTGTTCTAATTTGTACAGAATTTTGCCGTCAGTTTATAAACAAATCGGTGTTTTCGGAATTTCGGTTCTTGCGTTGGAAGAAGATGTAACCGGAGTTTTGCGATGTCTGTTATTGCCGATTGGTTCATATAGAATAGCTAAAAATTACAAAGGTGAGGTTGATACAATTTGTCGTGTTTATATGGAAACCGCAAAAAATTTGTATGATAAATTCGGAGAAGAAAATGTTTCTCAAAATGTTTTGAATTCCATAAATTCAAACAGGTATGAGGATTTATACGAAATAGTTCATTTTGTAGAGCCGAATAAAAACTTTATGCCTGATTCGGTTTGGGCTAAAGATAAAAAGTATGTATCGGTTTATTATGAGTTTTCATCAAATGAAAATAAATTTTTATCGTTTAGCGGGTTCGATAAATTTCCTTATGCAGTGTTTGAAGCGGAAGTAAACGGTGAAGATGTGTATCCGTCAGAATGCCCCGGAATTAATGCACTTCCTGATGTTAAGCAATTAATGAGTATGGTAATAGATGAGGGTAAAGCTGTCAAAAAAATGATTAGTCCTACTTATAAAGGACCTGCAAGCTTAAAAAATAAAAAAATGATTGACGCTCCTGCTGCTTTTATTGAAGAAGACGAAAACGGAAGAGGACTTTCTCCTATATATGAAGTTAATCCGAGAGTTTTGGAAGTAGAGTCAATTATTGAAAAATTAAAAACATCAATTAAAGAAATTTTTTATAATGATTTATTTGCAATGATTTTAAATACGGCAGAAAGAAATAGAACCGCAACGGAGGTAAATGAATTAAAAGAGGAAAAAATGGTGTTGTTATCACCTTTGTTGCAACAAATTCATAACGGGTTAAATCATATAATTGATTGGGTTTTTGAAGAATGTATCAGGTTGAATTTGTTACCTGAACCGCCATTAGAGATTATGGGCGCAAATATGGATATAGAATTTGTTTCTACTTTGGCTCAAGCGCAAAAAGCCGTTAAAATTTCCGCAATGGAACGATTTACGACATTTACGGTAAATTTAGCGCAGTCACTTGATTCTTCACTAAGTAAAAAATTGAATGCGGCAAAAATTATTGATGATTATGCGGATTATGCAAATATTTCTCCAGAACAACTTGTTCCGACATCAGTAGTTGAAAAAGAAAAACAAAAAGAAGAAGAATTAAAATCTCAACAATCTGTAGTTAATTCGTTAAAAGACGGGGCGGAAATAATTAAGAATATTGCAGGAACAGATATTTCAAGCAATGAATTATTATCAAAATTAGGAATAATTTAAAGGAGTAAAAATATGTTAAATGAGAAAATTGAAGAACAAAAAATTAGCGGATTAGGTGGAAATGTATTTCAGTCGAATAATGTTCAAATGCAAAAATCCGAAAATGAAAATGCGGATTTTTTCGGTAAGCCAGAACGATACGATTATTCTGATGTTCAATTACCTGAAAATTATTGTTATGACGAAAATTTATTAAATGAGTTTAACGAATTGGCGGGAAAATATAATCTCTCTCAAAAAAGTGCAAATGAATTAATGTCAATGGCTGTGAAACTAACACAGTGTATGAGTAATAATTTCTCTAAAACTATGGCGGAACAACAAAGACAACAAACGGAAAATTATAAGCACAATTTAATTAATGACAGAGAAATAGGAGGGGCTAATTTCGAAAGAACAATGAGAACTGCAAATATTGCTTATACTCAATTTGCAGATGAGGAGGTGCAAAATTTACTTGCGCAAACAGGTTTGAATTGTCATCCGAAAGTAGTCAGAATGTTTTATGATATCGGACGAAGAATGCAAAATGATTCTGTTTATGGCGTAAATATTGCTGCTGCTCCTAAAGAAAACAGGGAAGATATTTTATTCCCTACGATGTAGTAGTTTGTTAAAAAGAAAGGAATTAAAAGATGACTACACTTGGTGCCGGATATTTGACTTTGGCAGACAGATTTAAAAGAACCGAAAACGGAAAAATTGCTTCGGAAATTATTGAATTAATGGCGGAAACTAATGAAGTTTTGCAAGATGCAAATGCGCTTCAATGTAATGACGGAACTAATCACATTACAACTATCAGAACGGGACTTCCTACTGCGGTATTTAGAACTCTTTACGGATTTGTTCCGAGTTCAAAATCTTCAACCGAACAAGTTAAGGATGTTACCGGCATGTTAGAAACATATTCCGTAGTAGATGTTGATTTGGTTGAAAAATCAGAAAATCCGAAATTGTTTAGATTGTCGGAATCTACGGCATTTATTGAAGCAATGAATCAAAAGTTGCAAGAAACGATATTTTACGGAAGTATAAAAGAAAATGCAGCTGCATTTGACGGTTTATCCGTAAGATATTCAAAGAAATCTGCGGATTCGAAAAAAATAGGTTCTAATATTGTTGATGCCGGCGGAAAAGGAACGGATAATACTTCTGTTTGGTTTGTAACTTGGGGTGATTTACATACTTCTTTATTGTATCCTCAAGGTTCGCAAGCAGGTGTGCAACATAAAGATGACGGGGTGCAAACAGAAACAAGTACTACCGGCGGTAAAAGAAAAGTTTATCAAGACCATTACAAAATGGATGTCGGTTTATCTCTCAGAGATTGGCGCTCTACTTGTCGTATCGCAAATATTGATGTGACTGAGCTTTCCGGTGATAATCCTGCAGACCTTGAAGAATTAATGAATAAAGCTTATTACAAAATCAGACGATTTGCTAAAAACGGAGGAAAAACTTGTATTTATTGTAATTCAACAGTTTTAATGCATTTTGAGGCACAGTTAAAAGCAAAAAATAATGTAAATTTCTCAGTTAAAGAATACTTGGAAGAAAATATTCTTCATTACAAAAACATTCCAATTCGTGAATGTGAATTAATAAGAAATAATGAAGAAACTGTAGCATAGTCAGAAAGGAATAAAAAATGATTTTAGATGAACAATGTTTGTTTTCAAATAAACAAGCAATAACAAAAACTTGTGTATCCGAAAATGTGCTGGATATGGGAAATCGAGAGGTTTCTTTCGGTACTCCCGTTCCTTTATTTATTCAAATTGCGGAAGATTTTAATAATTTAACTTCTTTGACAATTAAAGTGCAAACATCGGATGATGAAGATTTTTCTTCTTCCGTTGATTTGGTGGAACAAACAATTTTATTGTCCGGTTTGACAAAAGGAGAGGTTGCTTCCGTTAATTTCTTCCCTAAAGGAAATCTCGGATTTGTGCGTTTGGTTTATGAGGTTGCGGGTACTGCGCCTACTTCCGGCAAAATTATTGCGGGAATTGTTGATGGAATTCAAGGAAGTTTTCATAATATTTAAACAGTACTTTTCGTTTCTTAACGTTTTTTGATATTCGGAAGAGTTTTTCTTCCGAATATCCTTTTTTTAATTAATTGGAGAGAAAATAATGAATTATACAAAGGCAAAAATATTCAATATGGCGCTTAAAAATTTAAGGGTTAGTGTCAGTATTCAAAATACAAATCAAACTGATAAAAATACAATAATTTTGAATGAGTTTTATGATAGCGCAAGGGTTCGGGTTTTAAAAGATTTTGATTGGAATTTTGCAAATTTTTACAGAGAACTTACTTTAACGGGAAAAATTCCGCAAAATCCAAAATTTTTATATGAATATGATTATCCTAATGATTGTATTTTTGCACGTGAAATGGTACCTTACTACAAGTCTAAACAAATAGAATTTGAAGTAGCCGCAAATGCAAACGGTCAAAAAGTTATTAATGCGAATGTTACTCCTGCCGTTTTAAGATATACGAAAAATATTGAAAATGAAATTTTGTACCCTGTTGATTTTGTGATGGCTTTGGCATGGTATCTTGCATTTTTATCTGCTCCCGCTATTACGGGAAGTCGTGCCATACAAAATGATTGTTTAAGTATTTATACAAATATTTTGGCGAAAGCAAAAGCATTAAATGCTTCCGAGGGTTATATTAATTTCGAAACAGATTGTAATTGGTTGGATGAGAGGTAATTTATGACAAGATATACCCAAAAATCTTTTACCGGCGGAGAGTTGAGTCCTGCGCTTTATTCAAGAAATGATTTAAGTAAATATGCAGTCGGGCTTAAAATTTTAAAAAACGGTTTTGTTCGTGCCGAGGGTTGTGTTAGTAATCGTTCGGGTTTGGAAATGATTTGTGAAGTGAAAAATTCGGATTTTCCAGTTAAATTAATTCCTTTTTCTTTTAATACTGAACAAACATATATAATTGAAATGGGAAATAAATATGCAAGGTTTATTACTAATGGTGTACAAATTCAATATTCGTCAGAATATGAGAATATGAATTGCCCCGTAGAAATTGAAACACCTTATCTTGCAGAGGATTTATTTAATCTTAAATATGCCCAAAATGCTGATGTTTTAACTATTTGTAATAAAAAGTATACTCCTCTTGAACTTTCAAGATATTCTCATTATGATTGGGAAATTGAAAAAATTGATTTTAAACCGCAAATTAATCCGCCCGTAAATTTGAGTGCAACTTGGACGGGAGGTGCGGAACAACCGACAGTATATAAATATGTTGTTACTTCCGTAAAAAAAGAAACTTATGATGAAAGTAATCGTTCCGAAGAAATATCGGTAGTTGGAGAATTAGAGTCATATTGGGGTACTGCCGAATATATTACGATTACTTTTGATGCAGTTGATAATGCAGCGGAATATAATGTGTATCGCAGTGTTAACGGGGTTTTTGGGTATGTTGGTACAACATCGGAAACAAAATTTATTGATAATAAAATAGAGCCTGATTTATCCGCAACTGCTCCAATTTCAACTAATCCTTTTGAAAATAATAATAACCCGTCTTGTGTTAATTATTTTCAACAAAGAAAAGTATATCGGTGTTTGGCGAATTCTCCTCAACAATTGGTTGCATCCAAAACGACCACAAATAATAATTTTAACATCTCAAGACCGCTTGTTTCTTCTGATTCAATTAATATAACTTTGTCGGAAAGAGAAGTTAATGAAATAAGGCACATTATTGCATTAAATGATTTGGTATTATTGACTTCCGGCGGGGAATGGACATTGAATGGTTCAGATGGCGCATTTGCCGCTTCAAGTTCTTTGGTTGCTTCTCCTCAAAGTTTTTACGGTTGTTCCAATGTTATGCCTGCGGTATCGGGGAATATGATTTTATTTGTTCAATCCGGTGGCAGTGTTATAAGAGATTTGGGTTATACTTATCTTTCCGACAGTTATGACGGTGATGAACTTACTGTTTTTGCCAATCATTTGTTTGAGGGTAAACAAATTGTTGATATGGCTTATTCAAAAGAACCGTACAGAATTCTTTGGTGCGTAATGTCTGACGGCAGTGTTAATGCTTTAACTTATAATCGTAAACAAGAAGTTGTAGGTTGGCATCATCATGAAACAAAAGGTAAATTTGAAGCAGTTGCTGTGGTTCGTGAAAATAATGAAGATATTGTGTATTTCGTAGTGCAACGTAGTATTGGAGGCAAATCAAAAAGATTTATAGAGCGTATGGCGTCAAGGTTTGTAGAAAAGACGCAAGACGGTATTTTTTTGGATTGTTGTTTGACTTATACGGGAGAACCGATTAAAACGGTTTGTGGGCTTGAACATTTAGAGGGCGAATGCATAAATGTTCTTGCCGATGGTAATTTGGAACAAAATTTAATTGTGAAAAACGGTAAAGTGGAACTTTTAAATCCGGCTTCAAAAATAGTTGCAGGACTTCCTTATGAGTTTGAACTTCAAACTTTGAATTTGGAGGGGGAAAGCACTTATGGGTTGACAAAAATTATTAATGAAATAAATATTTGCGTTGATAAATCAAGAGAAGATTTTTTTGTTGTCGGTTCTGATAATGAAATGTCGCAAAATGCCAGAAGTATCAGCAGTATAAATGATACTGATTATTTGCATTCAGGAAATATAGCCATTTATTCTTTTTCTAATTATAGTGATGAGGCAAATGTACATTTAAAACAAGTTTATCCTTTCCCGCTTACCATAAATTCAATTTCTTTGGATGTAACATTAGGAGATTTTAATGATTAAAAATGTATCTTCAAAAAAAGAATTAGAATTTGTACTTGATAATTTGAGAAATGAAGATTTGCGGGAAGTGAAAAATTTATTGAAAAATGATTGGAAGAAAAAATTGCTTTCAAATATTGACCCTTTTCATACTCATATCCTCTGCATACTTGATAAAGAGGGCAATTTTCTTCCGATAGCAATCGGCGGGTTTGACGAAATTTCTTCAAATCCGTCAATTGCTTGTTGTTGGCTATTGACGACTAAATTTGTTTATAAATATAAAAAATTATTTTTTAAAGAAGTATTTAATTTTGTATTAGAAGAGGAAAAAAAATATTCGTTAATTTATAACTTTATTTATAAATCAAATTATCAAGCGAAAAGTTGGTTGCAAAAATTGGGATTTAAATTTGATAAAGCAAATGTTGAAAAATTTTTATATTTAAAAGATTTTGAATTTTTTTATAAAATTCCGAATGAGGAATAACAGATAAGAAAGGAAAAATATGTGTATAGATGTTTCGATGGTTCCCGTAATTATGGAAACTGCCGTAAATACGGTAAATACGGTTAAAAAAATAAATGACGTAAGGACTTCGTATAAAAGTGCCGAAATGAATGTTCAAAGTTCGTTAAAACAGGCAAAAAATGCTGAAATTAATGCTGCTAACGAAATTCAACAAGGCATTGAAAAAGCAAGAAATGAAAAATTAAAATCCATATTGGCTATAGGTGATAAGAAAGTAACTTCCGCTGCAAATAATATTTCCTCAAATTCAGGGACAATGTTGAATTTGTATGAAGATGAAGAGCAAGAAGCCGAACTTTCCGCTTTAAATTATATTCAAAACTCTGAAATTAAAGCAGATGAATACAGAAATAAGGCTGAAGCTTATTATGATAAAGCCGAATTGAATTCTTTAAAACTAACTTCTGCAAAAACTAAATTATTTTTAGAGCCTATGGAGGGAACCATGGATATATTTGTAAAACATAAAAAGAAAAAATAATTAATAAATGTGCGAATTTTTAAAAATAGTATTTTAAACGGGATGACATTCGGTAAAAATTTGATTTTGCCGATAATTCCGTGTGAAAAAGTATTGGTGATATTTGATTAATTTAAAACTGGAGGCATAATTGATATGTATCAAAATCAGTTAAAAAATGATTTTGTTTCTGTTCGTAAAATTCCTATGGTTAAAAAGGATATAACATTCTCGGATGAAGATAATTACGACAAAATTAAAATTTTAGAGTTGAATAATAAAATTGATTCTTGGGAACAAGAGCTTTTGTTTTCGGAAAAAGGATTTTTTACTTTAAAAGGTAAAGATGTTGAAAATAAAACGGAGGAATTTTGTAATGAATTACAAAAATTTATTAATTCACAAGTTTCTTTGATTAAATTTAAAAATCCGCAATCAATGTCTATTGTTTCAAAAATTAAAACTGCAAAAATTAAAGCAATTAAAATACAATTAAAAAAATATGAAAACGAGCAACTTCGGCAATGGAAAATTCAAGTTTGTGATGAAGCGCTCAAATTTGCTATTAATAGGGCGGTGCTTTATAAAAATAATCTAAA
The DNA here is from genome assembly GCA_964527005.1 of uncultured Muribaculaceae bacterium. GTDB lineage: Bacteria > Cyanobacteriota > Vampirovibrionia > Gastranaerophilales > Gastranaerophilaceae > Avigastranaerophilus. Next base: position 9,477 of record CAZGRH010000039.1, read on the forward strand.
AATTATTCAATCTTCTTATAAAAATGCAATTTTAATTCTTCAATTTATTTCGGATGATGAAAAATGGAATGATAAAATATTCAACAGTAAAAAAGTTCGGTTTGAATCTGATTTTTATTCCGCAATAATAAATTCTTTTGTTAAAGATAAAGATGTTAAAGCTTATATCTTTTTTAATGAATATAAAAATAAATTGCATATTAAAAATAAAGAAGAAATTCAAAAAAATTTGGAAAATTTAAAAAATAAAATAGTTGCTTACAATTGGTTAAATGAGCTTGTTTCTTACAATTTAACCGAAGAAGAAAATCAAAAAGAAATAAATTCCGTAAAAGATAATGAAATAAAAATTTTAATCGAAAAGTATTTTAAATATTTTCAAGAACGTAAAAAGTTAAATGAATTAAATCAAACAAATATTAAAAATGAAGAAAATTGGAATGAAATTGTTTCTTTGTTGAATTCCGAACCCGATAAAGCCGCTTTGTATATTGATAATTCATTTGATGAAAAAAATCAAAAATTAAAATCCGATTATATTTTGCAGTTTCAAAAAAACGGTTTCATACTTTCTGATAAAAATAAATTTGTTGATTTATTAAATGAAATAAAAGATGATTTTGCAAAATTTAAGAAAAAATCCATTTCGGATTATCGAAGTTTCTTATCGGACGATGATTATAATTTTTTGAAAAATTTAAGAGAAAAAAATTGGGATGAATATAATTTTTTTGTGTCCGAATATGAATATCTTCTTTCAAAACTTCAAAAAAATATATCTAAAACGGAAATTTATAATATTTATAAGTTATTTTTGAAATCTAAAAGTGATTATATTTCTGCAAATAAGAAAAATCCGGATATTGAGAATGTAAATAAGATTATAAATGCGGTTTTAGAACGAAGTTTAAAATATTGCGAAAGTAATAATAAAAAAATAAATAAAGAGAAAGAAGAAAAAGATAATTCCCCCAAAAACAAAAATAACGATGTGCAAAAGTCAAAAAGTGAAAAAGACGGAAGTAAAGGAGAAATAAAATGACGGTATCATCAATAGTTCCCGTTAATAATTATGTGGGCAATAATTCTGCAACAAAATTTGATTTTGATTTTAGAATTGAAAATAAAGATGAATTGGTTGTTACTTTATTTGATAATAACAGTAACGTAAAGATAGAATTGCTTAATGATGTAGATTATTCAATAACAGGCATTGGCAGTGAAAATGGCGGTTATATAATTTTTCCGTCAGAAACTTCTTCTTATTCTGTCTTATCAAACGGACAAACTATTTCATTAGCGCTTAATCTTGAAATAAAACAAGAAAGTGAATTTAAAAATTCTTCTCATTTAAATTTAAAAACGTTGGAATACTCTTTGGATTATTTAACCAGATTAATTCAAATACAAGCTAGAGTTATTGACAGAGCTATAAAAGTTGAAGAAGGTTCTCAATCAACGGCTGATGAATTAATGAATTCTATAAATAACAAAACAATTGAAAGTAAAAAAGCAAGTGATAATTCCCTAAACTATGCGCAACAAGCTTCATCCTCAGCACGAATGGCACAAAATCAAGCCGTTATTGCGGAAGAAACGAATAATAAAATGAACGAAACTT
>CAZGRH010000040.1:0-10679 GCA_964527005.1 uncultured Muribaculaceae bacterium
AGAGCAAAAAAAAGATTGGGACAAAATTTTCTGGTAAATGAAAGTTGTATTGAAACAATTTTGGATACTTCGCAAATTACGAAAAATGATGTTGTGGTTGAAATAGGTCCGGGGCTTGGTTTTGTTACCGAACAACTCGTTAATTTGGCGAAAAAAGTTTATGCAATTGAACTTGATGAAGATATGGTGAATGAAGTATCTAAAATTAAAGCTGATAATTTAGAAGTAATTCATAATGATATCTTAAAAACAGATTTATCGCAATTTGGTGAAAATATAAAGGTAGTGGCAAATATTCCGTATTATATAACTTCGCCGATATTAGCACATCTTTTAGGTGAAGTTAATGATTTAAACAATAAAAACAGGAATTGTATTTCTCAAGTCGTTTTAATGGTTCAATATGAAGTTGCAAAAAGATTAATCGCGAATGAAAAATCACCATCAAAAGAATTTGGTTTGTTATCTGTTTTGGCTCAATTTTGGGCTAATGTGGAATTTGTTGAAAAAGTCGGTTCAAGGTCATTTTTCCCTGCGCCTAAAGTTGATTCCGCAATTGTTAAGTTAACAGTTAATAAAACACCACTTTTAAAATTACAAAATTATGATTTTTTTAAAAAAGTTATTAAAGGTTGTTTCGCAACAAGAAGAAAAAATATAAAAAATTCCCTAATAAATGTCGGTTTTAGTAAAAATGCCGTAGAAAAAACATTGCAGGAACTTGCGATTGATGAAAATTTAAGAGGAGAAACGCTTTCTATTGCGAAAATGGGTATTTTAAGTGAAAAATTAAAAGAAAATTTATGAAAAAAATTACAGTAAGAACTCCCGCAAAAATAAATCTGACGCTTGAAATATTAAACAAGAGAACAGATGGATTTCATAATATTCAGTCAATTATGCAAACAGTTAGTTTGTACGATTATTTGTCATTTGAAGTTCTGCCGTATGAAAAAAATGAAATTGAATTGAGTGGTAATTCAAATGAAATTCCTTATAATGAAAAAAATTTGATATATAAGGCGATAGTTAAATTTATGGAAATAACAGCTATTTGCGGTTATAAAATAAATGTTCATATTGAAAAAAATATTCCTGTTGCGGCAGGACTTGCAGGTGGTAGTACAAATGCGGCAGGAACTTTGTTTGCATTAAATAAAATATTTAACTATCCGCTTTCGAAAGAAAAAATTGAATATTTGTGTTCAACAATGGGGTCTGATATTAATTTTTGTTTGAACGGAGGTACGGTACTTTGTACGTCAAGAGGCGAAATTACCCAAAAATTACCTTTTTTTAAATCGGATGTTTCTTTGATAAAACCTAAGAATTTAGGAATTAGTGCAAAAGAAGCTTATACAAAATTTTCGCAATTAAAAGATAAAACAAATCCCGATTTTACAAAAAAAATGATAGAACTTTTATATAATAATGAATTTGATAAAACTATTTTGTATAATAGTTTTGAAAAAGCACTTTTCCCTGATTATGAAGTTTTACGATATATAAAAAATAATTTAAAAGGTGGTTTAATGTCCGGTAGCGGTTCTACTTTTTTTGTTTTAGAACCGAAATTAAATTTTAATTTTAATAAATCGGATTATGATATTTTTGAGGGGCTGCAAACTGTTTCAACAGGAGTGGAAGAAATAAAATGCAAAATGTAATCACAACCGAAAAAGTGAATAAAAATACCGAAAATATTGATATTTCAACTTCTTTAGAAATTGTAAAAATGATAAATGAAGAAGATTTGAAAGTTGCAAAAGAAATTCAAAAAAATTTAAAATCTATAGCTTGCGCAATTGATATAATCAGTGAAAATTTTAAAAATGGCGGGAGGCTATTTTATTTTGGTGCGGGAACAAGCGGAAGATTGGGAGTTTTGGATGCTTCCGAGTGTCCGCCGACATTTAATTCCGATTATGAAATGGTTCAGGGTATAATTGCAGGCGGTGATAAGGCATTGCGTTTCGCAATTGAAGGGGCTGAAGATTCAATAGAATGTGCCGTCATTGATTTTAATAATCATAATATTACAAGTGTTGATACGGTTGTTTCTATTTCTGCAAGCGGAAATGCGAATTATGTTGTTGAAATTTTAAAACAAGCTAAACAAAAAAATTGTAAGACAATTGCTTTAACTTGTAATAAAAATGCAAAGATGAGTAAATATGCGGATGTTGTTATTTGTATAGAAACAGGACGGGAAGCAATTACGGGATCTACAAGAATGAAAGCCGGAACAAGTCAAAAAATGGTTTTAAATATGTTGTCAACGGGCGCAATGGTAAAAATCGGAAAAGTTTATAAAAATTTTATGATTGATGTCCGTCCCACAAACATAAAATTAAAAGACAGAGCGGTCAGAATTGTGGCGAATATTGCAAATGTTGAATATAACAAAGCTTTGGAATATTTGGAAAATAACGGATATAAAATAAAAGAAACTATTTTACAAATTAAATATGATATTCCTTTTAATACGGCAAAAAAAATATTAGATGACAATAACGGTATTTTGCGAAAAGCATTTGATTCTCTTATTCAGTCTTAATTTTCGAGGTGAACGGCAAAATGAGATTGGTTTCGGATTAAATTTACATAGTTTTTCTTTTATTTTAAAATATTTTTATGATTAATTTTGATTCTTTAACTTTAAAATTATTTGAAAAAGAAAATAAAAATTTTTTTGAGGGCGCAAAAGTACAAAAAGTGCAACAACCGTCAAGAAATGAATTAATATTTCACATTAGAAATAAAGGTGAAAGTCGCAAATTTTATATAAATTTTAATCCGAATTTTTATCATTTGTGCTTTATGTCGCAAGAAAATGAAAAACGTCGTAATATTATTATTCCCAAAACTGCTCCGATGTTTTGTATGTTATTAAGAAAATATATTCAAAATTCTAAAATTGCCAGAATTGAAGTTCCTGACGGTGAAAGAATTTTCGAAATTTATTTTGAATATTTTGATGAATTAAATGAAAGATATTTATTGTGTTTGGCTATTGAATTAATGGGAAAACATAGCAATGTAATTTTATATAATTATGATACAAATGTAATTATTGGTTGCGGGCATAACGTAAGTTCCGAAAAAAGCAGAGAGCGAGAATTGTATGGTTCTTTGCCATATATTTATCCGCCTAAGCAAAAGAAAAAAAATTTATTAAAGACTTCTTTTGATGTTTTTTGTAAAAATGCAGATATGAATGACATACAAAATTCAATTTCTTCAAAATATTATTATTTAACAAAAGCAAATGTCGAACAAATAGTGAATTCCTTAAGTAATGTGACTGTTGAGAATGTGTATGATGAATTGTCTAAATTTCTCGCAAATAATGAGTTTTATTATTGTATTAGTAGCGATTATTCGCAATATTCTTTATTTAAAACACCATTGTGTATTAAGCAAAATTCAATTAACGAAATGATTGATAATTATTTTTCGTATCATCAAGAGATTAGTGTAAAAAAGAATATTTTGTCAAAAATATTGAAAATTACGCAAACTCAATTAAAAAAGTTAAATTTGTTAAAAACGGCTCAAAATGCGCAAACCGAGAAAATAGAGAAAGCATTGTTGTATAAAACAAAAGCAGATGTATTATCGGCAAATTTGTATTATATAAAACAAGGATTAAAAAAAGCTGAATTGATTGATTTTGCCGGTAATAACATAATTATTGAACTCGACGAGAATTTATCGCCGATTGAAAACGTAAACAGATATTATAGTTTATATAAAAAGTTTAAATCTGCAAATGAACATGCTCAAATTTTATTAAATGAAACTTTATCGCAAATTTTATATTATGAAGAAATTGAATTTTTTGCAAAACAAACCGATAATATCGATGAATTGAATGAGATATATTCTCAGTTGGTGGCAGATAATCCGCAAGCTATTTTAACGGTTCAAAAAGTTGAAAGTATAAATATAGATGGATATACCGTTTATTTCGGTAAAAATAAAAATCAAAATGATTATATTTTATCAAAACTTTCTACAGGTGAAGATTTGTGGTTTCATCCGTTAAATGCTGCAGGTGCTCACGTTATTATAAAAATAACGGATAAAACAAGTGTTCCGAATTCGGTATTATTAAAAACCGCACAATTAACCAAAAAATTATCTTCACAAAATAATAATTCTAAAACTTCAATTATTTATACAAAACGTAAATATGTAAAAAAAGCCAACAATAAGAAGGCTTTTGTTACATATAAAAATGAAATTGAAATTGTTGTTTAATACATTTAGTCTGCAATTGAAGCAAATATTGATTTATTCATTTCTAAATTTGTTTCGTTGAAAGTATTAAAGAAATCAGATGTATTAATTTCATCATGTTTCATTCTTTTCTTTTCATCAAGATGTCTTGGTGTATGCGGAATATCTTTTGTATTTACATTGTTGTTATTTTTAGCCATTGTTTCAGCTTTTACACGTTTTTTAGTTGCTTTTGAATTAATAAACGGTAGTAAAAATCCTAAGAAACCCGGAACTAAGACACATACAGAAAGTGCCGTAAATATTGCATTTAATTTTCTTGCTTTGATAACCCAAGGATTTTCTTTTCCTTTAAACAAATCAGTTAATTTTTTAACGTCATCGGAATTAATTTTTTTGGTAATAGCATTAATGATTGTTTTGTTATCCGCAGATTCTAATTTAACTCCATCGCCAAGTATTTTTTGAACAAGTCCTTTTGAGTCTTTTGTTAAACTGAATACTTTGTTTAATTTACCGCCTTGTCCGTCAATAAATTCGCAAAAACCTTTCATACCTTCATTATATTTGTCAACATTGCTATATTTTGCGGCTATTTGTTTTGAATTCATGATTTTTACACCATTAATCGGTCTGATATAATCAAAAAATCTTTTTGCTAAGCTTTGATTTTTGAAATTAGCATCTTTTGCCGCAACAACAAATCCTGATCTGACTTCATTTAATTTTGAAAAAGCTTTTCCTAATTCTTTTTCGGCAAAACACATTGTTGCACAAGTAACAAGGTCACGTCTTAAAATTTCTTCTCTGTCATATTTATCTTTTGCTTTTAATAAACGAGGGAATAAAATACCTCCGCCCATGATACCTAATAATAACGGGAATGAAACATTACATCCTTCAAATTCTGCCATACGTGCAATTTTGCCGCCAATTCCGTTGCCTGTTAATGTATTAGCCAATGTCGCTGCTACATTTGAGCCAAATGACGGTGTCATTTTGTTTTTATTGTTGCTTACAACTACAGAGTTGTTAGCAGTTGAATTTTTTTCGTTTTTTGTTACAACAACAGAACCGAAAGACGGCGTTTTATTGTTTTTTGTGTCTTGATTTTTCGAATTATCTTCAAAAGTTTCTTCCGCCATCAATCCTACCAAACCGGAGTTTTTATCTCCTTCTGCTTTGTTATATAACTTAGGAATAACTTGTAAGAATGTTAAAACTGCTGCGTACATAATTATATTCGCCCGCATTCTTCCTACAACTCTTTTATTTGTCATTTTTTGAATTTTTTCTGTAATATTGGTTTTGTCTTTATTTGCAAAAATTCTCGTAACAACATCATTTGAATATTCACGCATATTATCTAATGCAGAATTAAACGGTATTGAATATGTTTTAGAAATTGCGGCTTTTGTAAAATCCGTATGAGCGGTATCTTTTGCATGTGCTTTTACTATATTTGCGAAATCATCGGCGAAGTCTGATTTGATTTTCTTAAAAGCGTTCATTTCATCTCTTTGCCAAAAGTGAGGCTTCTTTCCAATATTCATAAATCTGTTTGAAAACTCAGTCGCTTGTCTTATTGTTTCGGCAGATGTACCAAATTCGTTTTTCGCATTTTTAATCATTTCTGCAAATGAATTTTTATAAAATTCTTTTTTTGTAGATTCTAAGTCATGTAAAATAGTAGGATTTTTTGCAAAAATCTTTCCGAAACTTTCAATTGATTTCATCGGGGTATTAATAGTATCACCGAAAAATGGTTTTCCTGTTTTTAAAAGTACGGCAGGAATTATAAACATGCTGGGCCCTGTTAACATTTCTCTTGTTAATTCTTTTAATGCAAAACTAGTATTTTTCTTTCCCGAATTTTCTTTTGAGTTTCTGAATAATCCCATAAGCGGTCTTGGGATGTTAGTACCTAACATATCTTGTAACGTGAAAGAAACAAATAATCCGCCATTTTCAATCAAATCGGCAAGTTTTAAAATAGGTCCGTGTCCCTTAAAACTTGCATTTTTATTTGATTTCACGTTAAAACTATCTGCTTTTGTTTGATAATTTTGAAAATTCGCTTGTTGCTTTTCTTTTTGATTTTTGTTCCGTTTTTGATAAATTTCGGCTGTGTTAATTCTTTTTACTTGCATATTTACCTTAACTAAATTTGACAACTACTTTACTTTTACATGAAAAAATTTTAAAAAAAAAATTTGCGTTTTTTTGCTGATTTTATTAAAAAATTTTACAAAACTTTAACAAGTGTACTTAGTATACTTAATGTATCAATTTATGGCAAGTTTTTTTCTTAACTTAACTTCATATAACTTGTGATTTTATGGGCAAAATTTTGAACAAAAATCATAATATTATTGATGTCTCTTTTACTAATTCTTCCTTAATTGTATTAAGGAAGTTTTTTTATGAAAAAAGCTCCGATTAATTCGGAGCTTTAATGTAATTATATTTATATATTTATCTTTCTAACGGTGCGCCTATTCTGTGAACTCTTATAAAATTAGTTCTGCCTGTTATTAATTTTGGAATAGAACCGATAATAATTATTCTTTCTCCTTTTTTAAAATCAGTTTTTGTAAGAATATAATCATCTATTTTTTCTAATAAATCCGCATCAAGAACGGTATCCCAATTTCTGCAATCTGAGTATATATCCCAAAATAAATTTAAACGTCTGCAAGTTGATTCTTGGTCTGATATTGCAATTATAGGAACAGTCGGTCTTAATTTAGAAAGTAATCTTGGTGTATAACCTGTGTGTGTAAATGCTAAAATAGCTTTTGCATTTAAATCTTGAGCCATTTTTATTGCCGCATTTGAAACGGCTTGAGGAGAAATATCATATCTTTCGTTAATTTCCAAATCTAAATTACACAAACAGAAATTACAATTTTCAACATTATTTGCTATTTTTCTCATCATTCTGACGGCTTCAGCCGGATGTTTACCCATTGCGGTTTCGCCGGATAACATAATTGCATCGGTTCCGTCTAAAATTGCATTTGCAACATCACTTGCTTCTGCTCTTGTCGGAATTGGTTCTTCTATCATAGATTCAAGCATTTGTGTTGCAACGATACAAACTTTACGATTATGAATTGTTCTTTCAACAATGTATTTTTGTATTATCGGAACATCTTCGGGTGACATTTCAATTCCTAAATCGCCTCTGGCAACCATAATACCATCGGTAACTTTTAAAATTTCTTCTAAATTATCTACGGCTTGCGGTTTTTCTATTTTTGCAATTACGGGAATATCGCCGCCAAAATTTTTAATATAATTTTTTGCAAGTTCAATATCTTCCGCTTCACGTACAAAAGAAAGTGCAATATAATCCGCATTATATTCCACCGCAAATCTTATAAATTCAATATCTCTTTCCGTTACCGCACTTAAACTTGCCGTGGCTCCGGGGATATTAATACCTTTTCTTGGTTTAATTTGTTCGCCGTATAGAACTTTGGCATGAACTCTGCCGTTTTCAACATTTAAAACTTCTAAACCTATTTTGCCGTCATCTAATAATATTTTTTCGCCGCATTTAACGTCGTTAGCGATACCGTCATAATCAACGGGAATAAATTCATTGCTTGTTACGTCTTTAGATGCTTTTAATATAATTTCCTGATTTTTTTCGATTTTTACCGGATTTAAAATATTGCCCACTCTGATTTTTGGACCTTGCAAATCAATAAGAACAGGAATGTATTTGCCAGTTTCTTTTGAAATTTTTCTTATATTTTTTATGTTTTCGGCATGTCCTTCTTCTGTTCCGTGTGAAGTGTTTAGTCTAAACATTGTGGCACCTGCCTGAACCAATTCTAAAATTTTATCGTAACTTGAAGTTGCAGGACCGAGCGTAGCAACAATTTTTGTTCTTGCTCTTTGCAATTTCGTATTATTATCCATTTCGCCTCCAAAAAACATTTGTATTTACACCTCAATTATACTTAAAAAAATATGAAAAATAACAATTTTTTTGAGTATATAAAATATAAAAATAAAAATTTATGCTATAACTTGAAATGTAATTCCCGAATTTTTTAAATTTTTTTCAAAACATTTGCAAGTACAGGAATTTATATTAAAAGATACACCGTTTTTTGAGTAGATTGGGATATTTAATTCGTTAGGATTGTTGTTAAGATTTATGCCAAAACGTCCTGCCATATAGCCGATATTCATTAAATCACGGTCAGAGAGTTTTTCGCCGTTTTCTTTTTTTTGTTTTGTGGGAATAAAATATTCGATACGTTCTACTTTCACAACAATCCTCTTTAAATGAATAATTATAATAAAAATTCGGAACGACAGGATTTGAACCTGCGACCCCTACCACCCCAAGGTAGTGCGCTACCGAGCTGCGCTACGTCCCGATTTTAAGTTCTGTAATAACTGTTTAATATCATGCTTTACAGAATATATAAATATTATCATCTACTTAAAAATTTTTCAACTTTATATTTGATTATTTCAAAATTTGACTTATGATATCATGACAATTATTATTATATTAAGGATATACGGAGAATATTTACACTGTGAGAATGGTAGACAAGTTAAAATTATTTGAAAGACAAATGGTTTTTATGAAATGGGGCAATGGCGAAAGCTACGGCAGAATGAATTATGTCGGCACCGATTTTGTAGAATTTGAAATTTTTGATACCGATGAATTGGAATATACGGATAAAATTCTTATTAATGCACAACTTATTTTGGAAATTGTTATCAAAGGTTCCGATATTGCCAGAATTTTAGCGGAATATTCCGCAAGTTTGCCTGAGCACGATACCGATAACACTTTTTAATTAATAACCGAATTTCGGAAACATATTCAATGTTCCGTCATCATTGCGCCAATTATACCAACCTACTTTCGGCGCACCGGTTAAGTCGTTAATTGAAATTAAAATCCAATTCCCTTGTATTACGGTAAAAGTTACGTGTTTTGGATATTCAAAACTTCCGACTCTTTGAGAATTTTTATTCTGTTTTGCGTATATATATTTTTCATTTTCATTTAAGTCGTTAAAGAATTTTATGCCGAATTTTTTTCCGTAAATATAAAATAATTGTTTATATGTATAAAAATTTTCGGAATTTTCGCAATATACCCATCCTGTTTTTCCTGTGCGTTGGTTTATATATATATTGTACCAATTATCGCCGTTATCTGTTTCAACCGGTAATAATGCCGTATTTTCCGACGGTACATATACAATATAAGAAACCGTTCGCATATCCATAGAATTTACAATTGCGGATTTTTTTAAGTTTTCGTAATTTACTTCTCTTATTATGTGTGAAGTTTTGCTCGGTTGTTCGTAAATTACATAATTCGCAGGCATGTTTAGTACACCAATGCCGTAAAATTTTATAGACTTAGAACCCATTGGAACTATATCCGCAAAAACGGGTGCAATAAAAAATGTGAATATGAAAAGTATAATCGGTATTATAAATTTTTTCATATTCACATTATATCAAACGAATAAATAATTATAAAGATAAATCTTGCGTTTTTGAATTGATTTTTTCTAAAGCTATTTTAGAGAATTGTTCGACTGATAATTTACCTGCTTCACCAATACCTCTAATTCTTACGGCTACATCGTTTTCTTCAATTTCTTTATCACCGACAACAAGAACGTAAGGAATTTTGTTACCTTGAAGAGCTTCTCTTATTTTATATCCCATACTTTCTGAGCGGTCGTCAAGTTTAACTCTTATGCCATCCGCAAATAATTTATCATAAACTTGTTTTGCATAATCAGCATGGCGTTCTGCAATAGGTACAATGCAAACTTGAGTAGGTGCCAACCACATAGGAAATGCGCCTGCGAAGTGTTCAATCAAAATACCGTGAAATCTTTCCATTGAACCGAAAATTACCCTGTGTAACATTACCGGAGTTTTTAATTGTCCGTCTTTATCTTGGTATTTAATTTCAAATCTTTCGGGTAAGTTGAAGTCTAATTGAATTGTTGCGCATTGCCATGTTCTTCCGATAGCGTCTTTAACTTTGAAGTCAATTTTAGGGCCATAGAATGCTCCGTCACCTTCGTTAATTTCATAGCGCATTCCTCGTTTATCCATTGCTTCTTTTAAACCTGCTTCGGCAAGTTCCCAATTCTTTAAATCACCAACATAACTTTCGGGTCTTGTTGATAATTCAACTTCAAATTCCATATTGAATATTTTCATTGTATCCGCAACAAAATCAATAATTGCGTTAATTTCGTCAACTAATTGTTCCGGAGTACAAAATACGTGGGCATCATCTTGTGTAAATCCTTGAACACGAGTTAATCCCGATAATGCACCTGATTTTTCTTTTCTGTATACAGTTCCTAATTCTGCCATTCTTAGAGGTAATGAACGGTATGAATATCTGTTTGCTTGATAAATCATAA
>CAZGRH010000041.1:0-10455 GCA_964527005.1 uncultured Muribaculaceae bacterium
GAAGTGTATTATCTGAAGCATCATAAAGCATTAATGAACCTTTTTCGGCATTAACCGTTTCAATTGCTTTATCTAGAATAACGCTTATTAATCTTTTTAAATCATCAATAAAATTAACTGCTTGAGATATATTGTATAAAATTGATAAATTATGAATTGTTTTATTTAATTCAATAATTTTTGAGTTTTGTTCTTTTTGATTAATAAATCTTTTTAATATCGGGTCAATACAAATAAAAATATTATTTAAATATTTTAAATCTTCTTCATTTAATTCGGAATCATTTTGTTTTCTGCTTATTGAACAGAAACAAAACGGGAAATTATTATTATAAAAAATTTTGATATATTCCGTATTTAATTCATTTAAACCGTAATTATTCCAAAATGATTTATAAATCGGGGTTTTATCTTCTTTTGTAACTTTTTGAAAATCAGTATTATTATTTTGTAAAAACGGTGCATCATCTGTATTGAATTCATATTCAATATCATTATTTGAAGATATGTCTTTTGTTTGAAAAATGCCGTTATTATTTATAAAAAATCTGACTTTTTTTATGTTTAAGTATGATTGTATAAAAAACTCCATTTTAGATAATAATTCTTCAATGGACATTGCTTGATTTGCAATCATGTTCAAATCAAAAAGGTTGTGTAGTTCTAACACATTTTTTTGTAAATCATAGACTTTTTCTTTTAAATTATCGGTCATAAAAATATTATATACTCAAAATATAAATTAATAAAGAGTTATTGATTTATTCATATAATAATTAGTCAAAATTTTTAAGTGTAATCATAATATCATTTTTTAGTTTTTTTACGGAATGGAATTTAAAATTGTTGCAATCAGATATTTTACATCTGTTAAAACCTTCAACAAAGTTAATTCCTGTTGAATCTCCAAGTATTTTCGGCGCAATAAATTGAATAATTTCATCTACTGCGTTATTTTCTATAAATGCTTTGTTTAAAGTTCCGCCGCATTCGATTAAAATACTCATAATTCCTTTATTAAACAGTAATTCAATTGCTGTTTTAATATCGCAATGATTATTTTTTGGGGGGCAGTAAATTATTTCAACATTATCGGGATATTTTTTGTAATTTTGTTTTGTTCCTGTAATTATAAAAACTTTTGTACCGTCATTGTTGTATACTTTTGAATTTGGTGAAGTTGTTAAATTTGTATCTATAATTATTCTGATTGGATTTTTTCCGTTTTTCATTCTGCAAGTTAAAGACGGATTATCTTTTATAACCGTTTTGCTGCTTGTTAATATTGCATCATATTGATTTCTTAATTTTTGTACTTCTTTTCTTGATGTTTCATCTGTAATCCATTGTGAAGAACCTGTTGATGTTGCTATTTTTCCGTCAAGAGTTGTTGCGGTTTTTATTGTAATGTACGGAAGTTTTTTAATTTGATTTTTTAGAAATATTTTGTTTAATTCTTTACATTCTTTTTCTAAAATGCCTACAATAACTTCAATGCCTGCTTTTTCAAGTTTTTTTCTTCCCTCACCGTAAACTTTTGTATTTGGGTCATTAAATGAATAAATAACTCTTTTTATTTTATTTTTTATAATTAAGTCGGAACATGGCGGTGTTTTTCCGTAATGGGAGCAAGGTTCTAAGTTTACTATTAAAGATTTTCCGTTAAGGTTTTCTTTTGCGTTTAAAATGGCATTTCTTTCGGCATGATTTTCTCCGTATTTTTCATGAAATCCTGTTGATATAATTCTAAAATCATCATCAAAAATTATGCTTCCGACTAACGGATTTGGTGATGTTTTGCCAATTCCTTTTTTTGCAAGTGAAATACATTTTCTCATTAATTGTTCATATTTTTTTTGCATTATTTTACCTGTTTATAAAAAGCTTCCGAAATAATTTGTGAGTATTTATCTTTTTCGTTTGTCGAAATAATAATAATATTTTCATTATTTTTATTTTTACTTACACCGACAATACCTTCTATGTCTTTTATCGGTATATTGGAAATTTCAGCGGTAAATTTTGCGTATGGAATATTTTGTTTTTCGTTTTGTATGTTTCCTTTTTTTGTTATGGAAATTTTATCAAATTTCACAACTTTTATTTTGCTTGCAAAATCTTCAATTTTTTCTTGTAAATTATCGGATTTTATATCTTCTTCCGTAAGTATTGTATTTGAATACGGTTTAATCATCAGCATTTTTTGTTTTGTTGCGTTATGTTCCGAAAAAACAATTTTATTTTTTCCTATATCAAATTTTTTGTTAATTTTATATTCATTACTAATTTGTGATAAATCAATAAAATCATTTGTTTCGTTAATTATTGTTTCTTGTGATTGATTTATAAATTTATTATATAAAAAATCAATTGCACCAATGTGTACAAGTCCTAAAAAAACAAGTACTAAGGTTATGATTTTAAATATAAAACTTAAACAACCTTTCATTAAAACTCCTTTATAATTACTTGAGATTAATTAAAATTTGTATTAAATTAAGTATATATATGATAGACACAGAAATCAAGAATTCAAATAGTTCAGAAGTTGATATAGAACTTGCAACGCCAATGTTTAAGCAGTTTTTGGAAATTAAGCGTAAGTATATTGGTGTGCTTTTGTTGTATAGATTGGGTGATTTTTATGAAGGATTTTTTGAAGACGCCATAATATTCAGCAAAGTATTGGGTTTGACTCTTACACACAGAGAATCGGGTGCTTTGGGAAAAGTTCCGATGGCAGGTATTCCGGTAAAGTCTGTAAATACTTATATTCCTAAATTATTGGAGCATAATTACAAAGTCGCAATTTGCGAACAGTTGGAAAATGCTGACGAGTCTATAAAATTAGTAAAAAGAGATATTGTAAAAACGATAACCGCAGGTACGGTTACGGAATTAAATTTGCTTGAACCTACCGGAAATAATTATTTGGCAGCTATTGTTCAAGACGGAAAAGAGTTTGGTTTGGCTTATACCGATATTTCAACTACTGAATTTAAAATTACAAAAGGTTCTTTTGATGAAATAATTTCGGAATTGGCAAGAATTAAACCGGCAGAAGTTTTAGCACCTGTTAAAAAGCAAAAAATTATGCCGTTTCAAATAGTTCCTGAAGAAAAAATTGATTTGCCCGATGAAATAGTGAAATTTTATTCTTGTACAAAAATGTCAATGTCTTCTTTTTCCGAAGATAGGGCGGTTGAAAATATAAAAACATTATTTAAAGTTTCATCTTTGAGTTCTTTTGGTTTTGAAGAATTTAAGATAGCGTTTAAAGCCGCAGGTGCAATAACTGATTATATTTTAGAAACGCAAAAAGGTCTTTTGCCTAAATTTGATACGATAAATCCGTATTATATTTCCGAATATACCGCATTAGATGCAAATACACGACGAAATTTGGAATTGACGGAAACATCAAGAGATAAATCAAAATATGGTAGTTTATTATGGGCAATTGACAGGGTAAGTTCTCCGATGGGCAGCAGATTGTTAAAATCTTGGATTAATCAACCCATAAAAAATATAAAAGAAATTCAATTAAGACAAGATAGTGTTGAAGAATTAATAAACAATGCTCAAGCGAGAATTACAATTAAAAATATACTTTCTAAAATGTCTGATTTAGAAAGAATTGCGGTGAGAGTTAATAATTCAACCGCAAATCCTCGTGATTTTATTGCCTTAAAAGATACTTTGGCATTATTACCTAATTTAAAAGTTGTTGTCGGGTCTTTTCAAACCCAATATTTGGCGGGATTTTTATCCGATATTGATGATATTATGGAATTTACTTCGGTAATTGCGAATACCATAAATGATGAACCACCCGTCAATCTTAAAGACGGCGGAGTAATTAAAGATAATTTAGATGCAAATTTGGATTATTACAGAAGTTTAATAAACGATAAAGAAACTTGGCTTCAAAAATTTGAAGCACAACAAAAAGAAATTACCGGAATTAAAAATTTAAAAGTTTCATATAATAAAAATTTCGGATTTTTTATTGAAGTTTCAAAATCATTTATAAATTCAGTTCCTGTAAATTATGTCAGAAAACAAACTCTTACAAGTGCGGAAAGATACACTACGACTGAATTACGTGATTATGAAAATGATGTATTTTCTTCGCAATTTAAAGCAATTGAACTTGAACAAAAAATTTATGAGGGTTTTTCCGGTTTAGCAAAAACTTATGTTGACGAAATAAAAGAAATTGCGCATTTTTTGGCAAGACTTGATGTTTTAAATTCTTTTGCGATAAATGCAATAGAATCTAATTATGTCAAACCTGAAATTGTAGACTCAAATGAGTTGTATATAAAAGATGGCAGACATCCTGTTGTTGAAAAAATTCTTCCGATGGGCGAATACGTATCAAATGATTTAAGATTATTGGCTGCAACTACAAGTCATAATGATACTCAATTTATGATTTTAACAGGACCGAATATGGCGGGTAAATCGACATATATGCGTCAAAATGCATTAATAGTATTATTGGCTCAAATCGGTTCTTATGTGCCTGCTTCTTATGCAAGAATAGGTGTTGTTGATAAAATTTTTACAAGAGTCGGTGCGGTAGATGATTTATCAT
The DNA here is from genome assembly GCA_964527005.1 of uncultured Muribaculaceae bacterium. Taxonomy (GTDB): domain Bacteria; phylum Cyanobacteriota; class Vampirovibrionia; order Gastranaerophilales; family Gastranaerophilaceae; genus Avigastranaerophilus. The sequence goes on from CAZGRH010000041.1 coordinate 4,601, forward strand.
TGGGACAGTCAACCTTTATGGTAGAAATGACGGAAACGGCTTATATACTTAATAGTGCAACGGAAAAAAGTTTGATATTGCTTGATGAAATAGGCAGAGGTACTTCAACTTATGACGGTGTTGCAATTGCTTGGTCTGTTGCCGAATATATTGCAACTAAAATTAAAGCTCGTACTATTTTTGCAACTCATTATCATGAGTTAAATGTTATGCCGAATTCAATTGAACAAATTAAAAATTATAGAATTACACTTTCCGAACAAAACGGTAAAATTCAATTTTTAAGAAAAGTTGTGGAAGGCAGTGCAAGTAAAAGTTATGGTATTCACGTCGCCAAAATGGCTGGACTTCCCTCGTCTGTTGTTTCAAGCGCTGAAAGTATTATGCGTAAAATGCAAAAAGATTATTCAAAAGACTTATCTAAAAAGAAAGCAAAACAAGTCGATATTGATATTCCTCAATTAACTTTGGGTATTGAATAGAAAGATTTTATGGGAAAATTTTTTAAAACTGATTTGGCAATAGTCTTATTATTAATTGCAATTTTTTTTATATTTTTACCGTCTTTCTTTCTTCGACAAGGACTTTTATTGATAGATACGGGCAGAGAATTTTATTTACCGCAACAATTGAATGATACAGGTGTTCTTTATAAAACGGTTTATAATATTTATGGTGCTTTTTCCTATCAATTTAATGCATTTTTATTTTCTGTTTTTGGAGAAAAGTTTATAACGCTTTATTTCGCAGGAATTATAAATTCAATTGTTATTTTAGTGTCAATTTTTTTAATTTCACGTGAATTTTTAAATAAAACTTTTTCATTTTTAATTTCATTTTTAGTTATGTTTTCTTTGGTGTTTTCCCCGTTTTTGTATAATTCAAATATTCCTTATTCTTATGCTATATCTTATGCATTGTCAGCATTTTTACTTTCTTTATTGTTTTTAATTAAATATACAAAAAATACCAATTCTCACTGTGCATATATTGCCTGTTTCTTAGCAGGCATGAATATTTCCTCTAAGTATGAATTTGTATTTTATCTTCCTGTTTTGTTATATGTAATTTTATTTTTAAATCGCTTAAAATTAAAAGAATTAATTTTTTCTTTGATTTCATTTTTAATTGTGCCGTTTATATCTTACGGAAGTTTATTAATTCAGGGGTTAAATTTACAAGATATTGTTTCTTTAATTCAAATGTTTGTATCATTGATTAGTGCGCCGGCTATTAAGTTATTTTTTAATAATGTCGGAATTTCGCAAATAGGAAAAGATATCGTGAGTTTATTCGGTTTTTTGCCTTTGATAAATTTTGTTTTGTTTTGTATTTCGTTTAAAAAGATATATTCGGATAAGTCGTTGTTTGTGTTTTTATTATCTTCAATTTTAGTAACTGCCAAGTTTTTCTTATATTTAAATGTAGCGCACATGGGTGCATTTATTTTTCCTGTGTGTATTTTAGCTTTTATTGTTATGATGGTTAAGTTAAATGTTGATAAGAATTTTCTGTATATTTTTTTAAGTATGTTAATTTTATTTTTTAGTGTATCGGATTATTCTTCACTCGAAAATAAAAATTATTTGTTAAAAACTTCAAAAGGGAATATTTATACTTATAAAAAAGACGGAGAAATTATAGATTTTGTTTCTGATTATGTTGTAAATAATACAAAAATAACCGATAAAGTTTTAATATTGCCAGAGGGGTGTGTTATTAATTTTATTACCGGCAGAAAAGGTGATAATCTTTATTATAATTTGAGTCCGTTGTTTTATAATAATGTTTTTGGTGAAGAAAAAATATTAAGTTATTTTAAAAATAATTTACCTGAATATATTGTTATTTTGCCGATAAATAATATTGAATACGGTTATGAATTTTTTGGAATTGATTATGCTCAAAATTTTTATGAGATGATAATAGATAATTATTACAGAGTTGAAAAAAATAATAATACAGAAATATTTAAAAGAAAGAATTTAAAATGAGAGAAATAGCTTTAATAAATCATGGATGTGCCAAAAATTTAATTGATTCCGAGTTGATGTTGGGGAAGCTTATTCAAAACGGATACAAAATTACACTTGATGAAACTAAAGCTGATGTTGTCATAATAAATACTTGTTCTTTTATTAATGATGCGGAAAAAGAATCTGTTCAAACAATTTTTGAAATGATAAATGCGGGAAAAAAAATAATAATTACCGGGTGTTTACCTCAAAAACATAAAAAAGAATTGCAGGAATTAATTCCGGAAGCAATGGGATTTGTCGGGACCTCGGATATTGATAAAATCGTAGATGTAGTTAAAAAAATAACCAAAAATAAAGAAGTTAAATATGAAGTTAGTGAAAATCCGCAATATTATTATCCTGAAGATATAAAACGACAACAAATTACAATGGGTGCAAGTTCTTATATTAAAATTGCGGAGGGTTGTGATTTTAATTGCGGTTATTGTGTTATTCCGTCTTTAAGAGGAAATTATCATTCAAGAACAATTGAAAATATTGTAAAAGAAGCGCAAGAATTAGCGGCAAAAGGAACTTCCGAAATTGTGCTTATTGCTCAAGATACTTCAAGTTACGGAAAAGATATATATGGAAAGCCGTCTTTAAAAGAACTTTTGATTGAATTGAATAAAATTGAAGAATTAAATTGGATACGAGTTATGTATATGTATCCGTCATTGATTAATGATGAATTATTGGAAACAATTAATAATCTTGAAAAAGTTGTTAAATATGTTGATATTCCGTTGCAACATGTAAGTAAAAATATGTTAACGGCAATGAACAGACCTGTAATGGATTATAAAAAATTGATAAAAAATATAAGAAAAATTATTCCTAATGTCGCAATAAGAACAACTTTTATTGTAGGTTATCCGACGGAAACGCAAGAAGATTTTGATGAACTTTATGATTTTATCAATGAAATGAAAATAGACAGATTAGGTGTTTTTGAGTTTTCAAGGGAAAAAAATACAAAATCGTATTCTTTGAAACCGCAAATTCTCGCAAAAATAAAGAAACAAAGAAAAAATATATTAATGAAATTGCAACAAGAAGTTTCTAAAAAGTTAAATCAAAAGTTAATTGGTAAAAGAATTGATTGTATAGTAGAAACTATAAATCAAGACGGCACTGTTGTTGCTCGTTCTTATAAAGATGCGCCTGAAGTTGACGGTTTGGTGTATATAGAAACTAAAACTCCTGTTATTCCGGGAGATATTATAACCGTTAAAATAACAGGAGCTATAGAATATGATTTAATTGCTCAATATTAATTTTCTATAATTATTTTTTGAGTTTTTATATTTTTATTTTTAATTTTTCTGTATTTTAATACTCTTCTGTTTTTAGAAGCGTTTGAGTTGTTTTCTATAAGTTTATTTATAACGTTTTTAATTTCTTTTGTATTTTTTTCTTTTTGATAAATATCGCATAATTTAATTGCAACTTCCATATTTTCGGGATATTTGTTGTTTAGGGCAATTAATTTGCTTTTTGCAACATCTTCTTTACCTGATTTATAATCAATGAATGCTTCTAACATTTGTATATCAATATCATCACTGATATTACGTGCGGATCTTAAATATCTTTCAGCTTGTTCATAATCTTTTATTTTGTAATTATTAACTGCTAAATTGTAATAAATGGCAAATTTATTTTTTGAATTATGAACCAGCGGTAAAACTCTTTCCAACATAACATTTGAGCGTTGATAATAACGTCTGTTTGCCATATTGGTAGCTAAATCTACCCATAAACCGATATTTCTGCCGTCTTTTCTGATGTCGTCTATCAGTCTGTTTGTTTCTTCGATATAGTTTTCTCCCGGAAATGAGGTAATTACATTATGGAAATAATATTTTTCATAATCACTTTCGGGAATTGGAATATCCGTAACGTCCGGAACCATTTTGTATATTAATAATAAAGTATTTATATCTCGGATGGTTACAAATCTCGGATAAATATTTTTGATTGTGTCACCTTCAAAGTGCATGGTATCTTCACGTCTTGCGCTATGTCCGCTAAGACCGATAGCATGCCCGATTTCGTGTTGAATAATATTGCTGAATTGAGCGGTTGTTAAAAATTTGGCATTATCCATAATTGTTTTTATGTTTATGTCCATGCGTTCAAGTGTGTCATTTTTAATAACAGGAAGTGTCATGCCTGCAATTTCTTCATCATTTATGTTTGAACCGAAAAAACTGTTATCAAAATTGATTATAATTTTTGCTTTTTTAGGATTTTGAATTTCTTGAAATTTTAATAAACTGTTTGAAGCTGTTTGCCAATTTTGAAATGCTTTATTTGTTAATTCAAAATAGCTATCAGGAACAGGAATTTTTGCATTTATGTAATATGTAATTGTTTGATTAGGATTCCATCTTACAAGCATTTGTTCTTTTGTTAAAACATTGTCTGCATAGTTAGAACCTACAGAGTGCATAATTTTTTCACGCATTGAAACTAAAATCCCGTCTGCGAAATCGCTGATTTCTTCATTGTCGTCTAATTGTGAAATTGCATAAAGTTCTTTTATAACATTGTATGTAGGTTGCATTTTTGAAAGAACAAGTGCTTTATATTTTAGCGGCTCATTTTCATTCGGTAACATGTTTACCGCTTTGTTAAGCATTCTTAAAGCTTTTTCATAATTATGTGCTTCATATTGTTTTTTCCCCTCATTTAAAAAATATGACGGTATCCAAAATTTAAACATTATTAAAAAAGCTAAAAGTAAAATAATAGTAAAAACAAAAATAAACGATATTTTTCTGTTTTCTTTTTTTTCTTTGTAGTTGTCTTCTTTATTCATATATTTCCTCTTTTTATTTATTTAATTCCAAAATTTCAGATAATTTATTCATTTCTAAGTTAGAAAGTATTTCGGAGTTTCCTTTTATTTTAAAATATTCTGCGAATTTAGGGGTTGTTTTAAGATTAAACGAACGTCCGTTTTTATCTTTTTTTCTGCTGATTAAACCTTTTTCCACAAGTTCTTGTACATGTTCATAAGCATTTGAACCTCTTAAATCTTTTAGTACCGATTGCCTGATGGGTTCTTTTAGTGCAATAACGGTTAATGTTTTTAAAACGGCTGTTGATATGTCGACAGGGCAAAGTTTTTCAACAATATCCATATATTCATCTTTTACTTGAATAATATATCCGTTTTCATCGTCAATTTCCAATGCCCCTTCACGTGAAGAGTAATCCATAATTAAATTAAGCATTTCGTCTTCAATGCTTTGTTCATCAGTTTCTAAAACAGTTGCTATTTCTTTAAGTGAAACGGCTCTTCCTGTTACAAATAATACAGCTTCAATTCTTGCTTTTAAATCCATATTATTACCTATGCCGATTGCCCTTCTTCCGTTGTGTTTGCAGGTTTTGATTTTACAACGTATAAATCAGAATAAAATTCATCTTGTTGCAGTTCAAAATCACTTTCTGCCGTTAAAAATAATAGTGAAATATATGCTGAGATTTTATCTAAACCTAAAAGTGTAAGAGTTGTCAGTTCAACTTTTTCTTCTTTTTCAAAAATTTTAATTAAATTTTCGTGTAGAATTTTAACTCCGCTTTCAATGTATTCTTCATGTGCGAGATTTACAATGTCCTCAGGTGATAAATTCGCATAATTTCTTACTCTTCTTTTTGCACGCTCCAAAGAACTTTTTATTGCCTGTTTTTTATCTAATTGTTCATAAAATTCAAGTTGTTTGATTAAATCTTTTAATGTAACGATTCTGTTTCTGTTTAATTTAACGCTTGTTCTTCGTTGAATAATATTTTCAATAGGAATAACGTTATCGGGAAAATCCGCAT
>CAZGRH010000042.1:0-10437 GCA_964527005.1 uncultured Muribaculaceae bacterium
TGCGGGTCTTAATCCATAGAAAAAATTATTTAAAACAGGACATGACTTATATTTTTTTAAAAATTTTGAAATTGTTAAAATTATAAAAAAAGGTCCTGTCATAATTGCTGCGGTTGCAAGTAAAGAACCAAAAATTCCTGCGGTTGTATACCCAGCATAAGTAGCCATATTTACCCCAATAGGTCCGGGGGTTATATTTGAAACTGCGATAAGATTAGTTAATTGCTCAATTGAAAACCAATTATATGTCTTTTGTAAATGATATAGAAAAGGCAACGTTGCGTATCCGCCCCCTACTGCAAATATTCCTATTTTTAAAAATTCATAATACAAAAGAAAGTATAATTTAATCATTTTGTCCTTTTCTTTCTTTTATTGAGAAATAAACATAAGAAATTATAGTGGACGAAACAATCAAAATTGTTGGTGAAACAGGTAAAAACAAAATTGCAAAAAGAATTAATCCGAATAAAATATACGAAAATAAAGAATTTACACTTTTTTCCCACATTTCTTTTACGGATAAAATAACTAAAACAATTACAGAAATTCGTATTCCCCAAAACATGTTTTGTATAATTTCATAATTTGCAATACCGTTAATTAAATTTACCAAGAGCAATATAATTAAAAAAGACGGAGTTGTAATTCCCAAAACGGCAATTAAAGCCCCTTTCGTTTTTCTGATTTTATATCCAGTAAATATAGAAATATTTCCGGCAATAATTCCCGGCAAACATTGACTCAACGCAAAATAATCTATAAGTTCTTCTTCGGTTATCCATTTTCTGTCTTGCACAATATACTTCTGTAAAAGAGGCAAAACGACATAACCGCCGCCTAACAATTGTAATCCTATCAAAACAAATATTTTATAAATTTCAAATAAAGATATATTCATAATCATTCTTGCAATTTGTATAAAGATTTTTCTTTATTTTACTGTCTTTATAATATATTTGAAGTTATTGTAAAGTGGAAGCGACAAGTTTTGTCATAGGGACGACCGTCGTAGTTTGTAAGACTTTTACCGATAGGAAAACCCCAATACATGTTTGCCGAAACATATTTCGTTAATTTAACAATAAGCCCCGGACCTGCACTCATAAGGTATTCGGAACCGTCGGAATTAAATCTGTCACCAAACCAGCCAAAGTCATAAAAACCCGCTAATTGAATACTGTCACTAACAAATGCATATTTTTCAGGTAACATTGCTTTTAACCTCGGTATCGGAAATCTGTATTCCAAACTTGCGGTTAAACCGTAATCACCTATTCTAAAACTTTCATCATAACCTCTAACCGATGAAATACCACCGACAGACATTGCTTCAGAAGCCCATAAATGTCTGTTAGCATATTGACCGTTGATTTGCATAATTGCTAATTGATTTTTCGGTAAAACTTGCATACGAGCTACGCTTGCATTTAATTTCACAAAATTATTACTTGCTAAATTTCGTGCTTTATTATAATCAGAAGCATCTAAAGGTATACCGCCCGAAACAGAACCATTAAACAACCAACGACCGTAAAAATCATCTTTTACATCCGTTAATGAAGCTTTAATAACTCTTGAACGATAATCATTTAAAAGAGAATTAAAAACTGGATTACCTGATGACAAATCAGTATTTCTTAAATCTAACGTAATATCACCGTATAATCTGTAATCATCACCTTGAGCCAATCTTCTTGATACACCAAGGAAAATATCTTGTGATTCACCTTTTATATTCCATTCTTTTAAAGATTTACCCAATCTTACATTTGAATATGAATAACCGAGATTTAATCTTGTATCATTTTCCGCAATCGGAATAGAATAAATACCGCCGGCACCTAATGAACGGCTTGACATAGCAACCGTACCCATTAAAGTGTCACCATGACCTGTTACATTATGTAACCCCGCATACAAAACACCTCTTTGCGTTCCGATTGCATCTCTTCCTTGATTGTCGTATCTTAAATCAAAGTTAATCGGAAATCTGTCTTTTACATCTAATGTAACATCTGAAAATTCTTCCGATTCTTCATTATCCGTAAATGAAACGGAACCTTGCATATACTCTTCGGTACTCATTTCCGTAAGAGCATTTCTTATATCACGTACGTTAAGAATTTCTCCGGGTTTTATATTTTTATCTTCCAAGTATTTTTTATTAAGGTAAGATGAACGTTCCCAACGTCCCGGATTTATTTCAATGTTTCCGTATTTACCTTCCAATATTTTAATTTCAACAATTCCGTTTTTTACCTTTTGCGGAGGAAGATATGCTATTGTTGACACATAACCTTTCCCTTGATAATAATCGGTAATATCATTTGCTGACATAATTAAATCATTAATTGTTACATCTTGACCAATTTTATAATCAACCAAACGTTTTAATACATTTGTCGGAATTACCGTATTTCCTGAAATATTAACATCATTTAATTTAAATTTTACTTGTTTTGTATTTAAAAGTTCCATTTTTTGGCGAACTTCATCTTCAACATCAACAGTTGATTTTTTTGCGGTTTCATACTTCGTTCTGTTTTGATACTGTTGGTTTCTTATAAAATTTGAATTATCCAATGTTCCGGGGTCATAACCCGCATATTGTTGAGGAATATTTCCTGCCCCAACCGCAAATGCGGAAGTACCGATTAAAACACTCGTAAATATTAAAAATGATTTTATTATTGTTACTTTCATATCAAACTCTCTATAAATGTTTTTCAGCTATTGTTTATAATACTATAGAATAAAAAATTATACTATAATATCTGTTCAAATGTATCAAAGTTTAAAAAAAATAATTTTTGCGAATTAGTAAAAATTATATAACATAACTTTACAATAAAAATTTTTTGTTAAAATTATAAATACACTAGCAAAAATTTTTTTAGTTAGTTTTATAATTAAACAATATAGTATAGTTCGAGACATGGTAATAGAAGGGAATATTGATGAGAAAACTTTTAAGTAAAGCTATTGCTTTCAGTGTGTTGTCATTTACGGTTTTTCAACCGTTGGCATACGCAAGTATCGGTGTTGATACGCTTCCCGTATTGGATAATGCTACAAATGCAAATGTTTCTGCAAACGGAAACAATATGAATATCCAAATCAACGGAGGACAAGGCGGTGTAGGTTCTTTAAATTGGGAATCTTTTAATGTAGGTAAAGATGCGGGTGTTAATTTTGAATTCACCGATCATAACCAAACTGCATTAAATAAAGTTTCCGCAACAGGCGGTTTATCGCAAATTTACGGAAAAATCACATCTTCAGGATGTTTCGGTTGCGGTTACGATGCTAGCGGTAAAGTAATTTTAATTAACCCGAACGGAGTTTTATTCGGTGACGGTGCAAATGTAAATTTAAATTCATTTACGGTTTCAACACTTGACGGTACATTTAATCCGACGACAAATACAATGGAATTTGTAAAAAATTCTCCGTCAGAGTATGGCATTATCGTTCAAGACGGTGCAAAAATATACGGAGATAAAGCAATTAACTTTATTTCAGACCAAGTTAAATTGTACAACGGTTCAAAACTTTCAACGAATGTTGATGTTAACTATGGTACAAATGCTTTGGGTAAAGTAAAAATTGTTACTGCTGACGGTGTAAACTTCACTTATTACAACAACGGTGCGGTAAAAAATATTTCAAACGAAAAAGTTGCCGCAGATAAAATGATGATTTATTTAAACGGCGAAATCACATCAGGAAACATAGATGCAAGAAATTTATCTCAAAATACCGGCAGTGAAATTAACATTAACGGCGGAACATTAAAAGCGACAAAAGCAGTAGCAGGAAATGACGGGAATATTTGGTTGACTGCAAATAATGATATTATAATAGATTCTGCAAAAATTGATACGGTAAATATTTCAAATCAAGCTGCATCAAGAAATGGCGGAAACTTAAAAATCCAAGGAAACGGAAATGTTTCTTTAAAAAATTCTAATGTTAATATCGTTGGAGATGCAAATTTAACATCATTAACAAAAAATTCAATTGTTGATTCTTCAGTTGTAAATTCTGCAAAAGCAGTAAATGTTAATGCCGAAAAAGTTGCTTCTGTTCAAAACTCAACAAAATTAACGGCTAAAAACATAACTGTTTCTGCAAAAGAAAGAAGTCAAGCAGTTCAATCAAATTTAAACGCTGATGAAACATTATCTATTACTTCTCCGTCACTTGTTTGGACAGAAAGTGCCAATTTGAAAGCAAATGATGTAAATCTAAATGCAAATAACGGTTATGTATTGTTAAACAATTCTATAATCGAAGCTTTAAACAACATTTCGGTTTCTTCAAAAGATTCTGTTACATCTACAAAATTAGCAGGTTCTACATTTAATGCCGGAAATAATATTAATTTAACATCATCCGCTGATAGCGTTTTATTAAATTCAACCGACCAATTTAAAGCTACAAAAACATTAAATTTAAATGGCGCTAAAAATGTTGAAATAAATACCGACGGTGCTTTAAATACAAAAAATATAAATATAACTGCGGGTGAAAACATTCATTTGACATCAGCAAATGAGTCCGTAAATGTTGATTCAAGCACGAAATTTAATTCGGGTAAAAAATTATACATCATTGCAAAAAAAGATGTTAAAACTACAGGAACTGTTGATACAAATAAAATTCAAACGAATATAAAAGCTGAAAATGATGTTAATGTTACTTTAGCGAATGTTGATGACAGAAACAACGGTATAATAGCCAATGCGGGCAAAGACATGACAATTACGACCGATGGAACATTATCTGTTTCAAGTTTAATTTCAGGTAACGATATGACAATAAATGCGGATAAAGTTATTGCGGGTTTACCTTATACAACGAACAAAAAACTACCAGAAGATTTAGTCAGCGAACGTTCCTATATTGAAGTCGGCGGTAAATTTACGTCTAACACAAAAAATGATTCTTACGTAGTTACGGCATCAGGCGATTTAACTAATGACGGGAAATATAAACAAAGACATCATATTCAATACGGTAACGGCGCAGAAAAAATCTTATTGGTAAACAAAAGAAAAGTTGACAATCATATTACGGCACCGGTATTACCTGATATTCCAAAAGGTGAAGGTGTTGAAGCAGTTGCTCCCGGACAAGTTAACGAACCGATGCAACCGTCCGTGCCTCCTACAATCAATCCTGAAAATCAAAACGGAAATCAAGGAAACAACCAAGGTGGCAGTCAAAGCGGTAATCAAAGCGGAAACCAAGGCTCAGTTGATTGTGATGCAGTACAAAAACCTGATAATATAACGGATGAAACTCAACCTGAAGTTCAAAGCTCAAAATTACAATCAAAAACAATGCAAGTTAACATTCAAAATTATGCGGCTTCTGCAACTACAAATTCAAATTCATCATCAAATAAAAGATAATTGAATTTGTTAATCTGCAATATAAACGAGGAAAGGAACTTTTAAAAACAGTTCCTTTTCTTTTTGTAAAGTATTTTTTAAATTTATTTAATACTTTTTTTGTTGTTAATATAATAGTTTTGTAACATTAATATAAATTTTTTCATGTTTTCGGTAAAAAATTAGCAAATTTTTTTTTAACGGGACTTAGAAAGAATATACAAATTCTACATGAAAAGGAAAAAATATGAAGAAAAATTTATGTAAAGCTCTTATACTAAGTATATTAACTTTAACATCTTTTTCACCTGTTACCTATGCGGCAGTTGATGTTAATACATTACCTACTCTTGATAGCGCAATAAATGCCGATGTTACGGTTGGCGGAAACAATATGAATATTCAAATTACTGGCGGCAACGGAAGCGTGGGTTCATTAAATTGGGAATCTTTTAATGTCGGTAAAGATGCGGGGGTTAATTTTGAATTCACCGATCACAACCAAACTGCATTAAATAAAGTTTCCGCAACAGGCGGTTTATCACAAATCTACGGTAAAATAACATCTTCAGGTTGTTATGGTTGCGGTTACGATATGAGCGGAAAAGTAATTTTAATTAACCCGAACGGAGTTTTATTCGGTGACGGTGCAAATGTAAATTTAAATTCATTTACGGTTTCAACACTTGACGGTACATTTAATCCGACGACAAATACAATGGAATTTGTAAAAAATTCGCCGTCAGATTTCGGTATTGTTGTTCAAGACGGTGCAAAAATATATGGTGATAAAGCTGTTAACTTAATAGGAAACAATGTAACTGTTTACAACGGTTCAAAAATTTCAACAAACATCGGTAATAATTACGGAGATAGCGCAGTAGGCAGAGTTAAAATAGTCACGGGGGACGGTGTAAACTTTACTTATTATAATAACGGCGGTGTTAAAAATATTTCAAATGAAAAAGTAGCAACGGATAAAATGATGATTTATTTGAATGGCGAAATAAATTCAGGAAATATTGACGTAAGAAATTTATCAAATAATTCTGCAAGTGAAATCAACTTATACAGTGCGACATTAAAAGCAACAAAAGCAGTAAAAGGTAATGACGGAAACATTTGGCTTACTGCAAATAACAAAATCATTGTTGATTCTTCTGATTTAAGAACAGAAGATGCAACAGGTGCTGAAAACAGAACAGGCGGAAACATCATTTTAAAAAGTACTGATAATACTTCTTTAAAAAATTCAAAAGCAAATTCAACAGGAGATTTCACTGCTATATCTTACAACAAAGATTCAGTAATCGATTCTTCCGTTATAAATGCAGGTAAAAATGCAAATATAACCGCAAAACAATTCGGTTCTGTTCAAAATAATTCAACCGTAAATGCTCAAAATATCAATATAACAGGAGAAAAAAGAGCACAAGCGGTTAATTCAAACACAAACGCAACAAATGATATTAACATGAACGGTGAAAATATTTGGGTAAAAAATGCAATTTTAACTGCAACAAATCAAATCACGGGAATTGCTTCAACCGGATTTGTTCTTGCTGAAAACGCCACATTAAATTCACAAGATTCATCATTATCAGCAAAAACAAATTTAACCGGAAGTTTAGATTTATCAAACAAAAAAACAACGTTAAATGCAGGTAACGATTTGAATGTTACGCTTAAAAATGTTTCCGAAAGAAATTACGGATTAACTGCAAGTGCAGGCAATGACATGACTGTTACTACAGACGGAACGCTTTCGGTTTCAAGTTTAATTTCAGGTAACAATATGACAATTAATGCAGATAAAGTTATTGCAGGATTACCTTATACAAAAAACGAGAAATTACCGGATGATTTAGTCAGCGAACGTTCTTATATAGAAGTAGGCGGTACTTTTATTTCAAACACTCGGAATGATTCTTACAAAGTTACTGCATCAGGTGAACCCACTCCTGATAAACAATTCAATAAAAGACATCATATTGAATACGGCAACGGCACAGAAAAAATCTTATTAGTAAACAAAAGACCGTTTGTAGGTACTGAAGCAGGGGCGGAAGACATTGACGGAGAACAAGCTTCTAAAATAATTAAACTTCCTGCGAAACCCGATACAATGAGTAATGTTACAAATATTACGGACGGCAGAACAACTCTTGTAGATGTATTCGCTGCTGCAAGTCAAATCGAAATTGAAGATGACGAAGAATAATAATTAAAAAACTACTGCAAAAAAGCCCTAAACAGATTTTCAATATCGTGTTTAGGGCTTTTAAAATCTATTTTTTATTTGACTATTTTCTTTAAATTTTATAACATATAAGTGGGATATAGAGGGAATATTGTATGAAATTAAAAGTTTTGGTTTTATGTTCGTTTTTACTATGCGGAACTTGTTCTTTTGCTACGGCAATTTTAAACGAGAATAAAGTAATAAACAAATCAGCCATTATTAATTCAAATGTCGATTTATCAAATTATAACAATTATTCTTTGTACAGAGAATCAATTGAAGAAATAGAAAATGAAATTGCACAAACACCTGATGATTTTTCATCTTTACCGACTTTAACGGAATTATATATAAAATCAGGCATGTATGATAAATCATTTGAATTATTAGCGTTTGCAAATTATCTTAATTCCGAAAATAAATTATCAAAGCAAATTACTGATGAAATTATAAGTTTAAAAAATCTTTTATCATCAGTTATACAAATTGAACAAAACAAAACTCCGATATTCTTGAATTCCGCAATAATAAACTTAATTGCGAAAGATTACGAAAAAGCTGAAAAAAATATAATGAATGCAATTTCCGATATTGATGATTTAATAATGTTTGAAAATGCAATGAACTTGGTTTTCAATACTACGAAAAATTATGAAAAAGCTTTATTTATTATTGATTCTGCTTTGAAAAATGATTTAAAAAACACTGATTTACTTTGTTTAAAAGCCAATTATTTATTGTTAATGAATAATCAAAACGAAGCAAAAAATATTTATAAAAATGTTTTACAATTTGAATCATATAACTCTGTTGCAATTTATCAATTATTTAAAATATGTCAAAATGAATATCCTAATGATACTGATTTAACAAAAAAAATCTTTTCGAATAATGCAGTTGAAAATTATGAAAATTTAATTGATGTTTTGCTTGAAAATGATGAAATTGAAACAGCAAAGAGTTATGCAAAAATTCGGATAAATAAACATCCTGATAACACAAAGAATTACGTTACTCTTTCTGAAATTTATTTTAATGAGGGTGATTTGCAAAAATCTTATGAACTTTTAAAGTCTGTAAGAAATAAAATTCAAGATAATGATACAATCGCAAAATATAATATTTTATTAGCAAAAATGTCTGATGAACCGGTAAAAGAAGCTGATATTTTAATGCAAAACAATTTGTATGAACAAGCTTTAGAAGTCTTAAAATCAGCTAATCAAAATAATTTATATGTAATATTATCACAAGCAAGAGCAAATTATTTTGTCGGCAACAAACAAAATTCTTTTCAGTTACTAAATAAGGCTATGACTATGTTTCCGAACAATGCGGATGTCATGTGTTATTTTGGTTATATTTTCTATCAAGAAAAAGATTATGAAAGTGCAAAAAAATATCTTAATGATGCATTAAAAATTTCTCCTGAAAACGAATATGCAAAAAATCTTTTAACTTCAGTAAATAAAGATTTAGAAGAAACATATATAAATAAAATTATCAATACTTATGAAGTCGGGAACTATACAGAAACGATGAATTTAATAAATGAAGCCATAAAGCTCAATTCTAAAGATTCATTTTTATATTTATATAAAGGTTTAACTTATATTGCATTAAATAACTATCCTGCTTCAACAGCTCAATTTTATAAAGCAATAGAATTGGATAATAAAAACTATGATGCATATTTTTATTTAGCCGTTGCATTCGATAATTTATCGGAACAAGAAAATGCAAAAGTGTATTATCAAAAATTTGTAGAACTTTTTCCAAAAAATGATATTGGTGATAGCGAAAGATTAAAATATGCACTCGACAGAATAAATGAAATAGCAAATTAATTTTTTACAACCGTTAATATATACAAAAGAATATAACTTTGATATTATAGGTAATCATGGATATATTAAAAACATTTGAGATATTTTTAGCGGCACCGATAAGCATAATTAAAAAACGTCAAATTAAAATTATGCATGTTGAAACAGGTGTTTTTAATAAAGATATACCGGTTGATATTAGTTTAAATACCGATGACATCCAATTTACGGTATATAACAACAAAAAAGTATATAGCTTATTATCCAGCGTAATTTACAAGAAAAAGAAACGAGATGAGAATAACAAAAGCAAAATTTATAACGAGTGCACCGAGTATTAAAGAATGTCCGGAGTTAAATTTACCGGAAATAGCTTTAATAGGACGTTCAAATGTCGGAAAATCTTCATTTATTAACGCTATTGTTAATATAAAAGGATTGGCAAAAACAAGTAACACTCCGGGAAAGACGAAATTAATTAATTTATTTAATATAGATGATTCTTTTGTTATTGCAGACTTACCCGGATACGGTTTTGCGAAAGTATCAGGAAAAACACAAAATCAATGGCAAAAAAATCTCGAAAAATATTTATTAAATCGTGAAAATTTGGTAACATTAATTCAATTAATTGATTCCAGACATCCAATTCAAGCAAATGATAAACAAATGGCAGAATGGATAAATTATAATAATTTACCGTGTTTTATTGTGGCAACAAAAGTTGACCAAATTTCAAAATCACATATTCAAAAAGTTTGTTCAGACTTTGAAAAAGAGTTAAATTTACCTGTCTTTCCGTTCTCAAAATCTAACAATTTTTACAACAAAAAAATAATAGATGAATTATCATCTATTATAAAAAAGTAATTATCTGTTTCTCGTTCTTTCCAAAAATTGTCTTATACTAAATTTTAACGGTTGAATTTGTTCAACATTATTTAAATTATCAGTATTAAGCTTTTCTTGT
>CAZGRH010000043.1:0-3909 GCA_964527005.1 uncultured Muribaculaceae bacterium
ATTACTGATTTCTTTTTCAAATCCGATACTTTTACAATCAATAAAGCTTGGGTTGCAGAAATTTGTGATTTGATTTTAAATTCGAAATTATGCGGCAAAATTAATTGGGTTGCAAATTCAAGAGTAAATACCATTGATGAAGAAATATTATTAAAAATGAAACTAGCGGGATGTTCCGTTATTGCGCTCGGTTTAGAATCAGGAAGTGATGAATCATTAATAAAAATGAAAAAGGGTACAACCGTTGAACAAAACAGAAATGCGGTTAAATTAATAAAAAAAGCGGGGCTTAAAATTTTTGGTTTTTATTTAATCGGTTTTCCTTGGGAAAATCAAAAACACCTTGAACAAACAAAAAATTTAATTTTTGAATTGGATACTGATTTTATAGAACTCTCTATTGCAACACCATTTAAAGGCAGTGAACTTTACTCCATGCTTTATGAAAAACTTGAAAACGGTAAAAAAGTTCTGGGAAAAGATTCTTTTAAATACTCAACAATCGGAACAGATTTTTTATCAATTGATGATTTGCAAAAATTCAGGAAAGATGTATTAATGAAATATCATCTTAGACCATCTTATATCCTTAAGAAAATTTTTAATAAAAACCTGACACTAAGTTTATTTTTTAATTACATTAAATACGGTTTGCGCCTTATCAAAAATCTTTTATTAAAAAATTTCTAGTTCTTTTATATTTGACTTTGTTATATTTTTTCCGCTAAATTTTTTGCAAACAAATACATTTGTTTCTGTCTTTTTTGTTTAAATGCGTATTTAATTGCAAAATATACTAAATCAGCAAACAAAACAACAAGAACACAATCTTTTAATGCTGATTTAAACCTGCGTTTTTGTATCTTTTTTTCTTTTTCATATTGTGCATTTTGAAAAAAATATTTATCATTACTATTGTTTTTATCAATTGACTTACACATTAAATCAGGACTATAAGACGAAAAAGTCTTATAGTCCTTTGTATTTGTATTAATACTTGGCGACATTGCCAATAAATTCATATTTCACCTATAAATTTTGTTTTAATACTTCTAATCCAGATTTTTCAATAAACGGTGTATCTATTTCAAATAAATGAATTCTTCCCGCACCCAAATCAACTGCTAATTTGTTATTATTTACTTGGAATTCACTGTTTTCACCGTAAGAATTAAACAAGTTAGATAACTTTTGATTTGCCTTTAATCCCGGAATTTCTACTATACCTGTTTGTTTTCCGTTAACATCTCTGTTTGCAACAACAAGAAGTGTCTTTCCGTTTAAATGGCGAGCAAATGCAATTATTTGGTCATTTGAATTTTTCTTAACTTTTAACGGAATAAATGAACCTTTTGTTAAAACATCATGATATTTTTTATCATTTCTTACCGATAAAGTATTCTTCATGAAATCACCGCATTCAGGATAATCACCGATTAACGGTCTTGAGAAATTGAATATATCAGGTTTGCTTTTGTGAACTGTACATTTATAAGAATCAGTATCAGTCCAAGCATCAACTTGACCTTCAAAATCATACAAGTAATAATCACCTGATTGATAACCGTCAAAATAATACGGATTTAACATCGGTAATGTTGCTTGTAAACCTGAAACTAAGTTTGTGAAAGTTACACCGCCGTGATTCATAATAGAAACATCATCGTGAGTTCCAAAAGAACCGATTAATGATTTACCCGGAACCAAATGTTGGCTCATATCAATATTTTCTCTTACATAGTCAATTAATTCATTTGCTTTTGACCATTCGTGGAAAATATGATATTGACCGTAATAACTGTCAAATCCTGCTCTTAAAGAATCTTCAGGTCTGTCATAAACCATATTAATTTGAGGAGAAGCATCTTCATAAGTATAACTTTCTGCAAGCCA
Organism: uncultured Muribaculaceae bacterium; assembly: GCA_964527005.1. Taxonomy (GTDB): domain Bacteria; phylum Cyanobacteriota; class Vampirovibrionia; order Gastranaerophilales; family Gastranaerophilaceae; genus Avigastranaerophilus. The sequence continues at coordinate 1,894 of CAZGRH010000043.1, forward strand.
TGCAAATTCAGGATCTTTTTCTCTTGAATATTTAATTATGATATCCCAAAATTCGGTAGGTTTCGCTCTTGCAACATCGGATCTGATACCGTCAACACCTAAATCAATACACATATCAACATAATCTTTGTGTAATTGCAATAATGCAGGATTTAGTTCACGTTTTGAAGCATCTTTCCAAGGGTCAAACATTCTTATATCGTTCCAACCACCCGGAGTTTTCGGTGTACCGTCTTTTTCAAAAGCCATTAAATCAGGTCTTTCTAAAAATAAATCGTAAGATGCACAACTTGGTAAATCTAACATTACTCTTATATCACGTTTATGGCATTCGTTTATGAAATTTTTAAATTCTTCGGTTACTGATCTCGGATCATTCGGATCATCAAGTTTGGGATCTATTTTTAAGAAATCAGCAGGTGAATATAAACTGCCGGCAGTACCCATTGCATTTTTCTTTCCCGGCGGATGTATAGGTAAAATATGTAATGTATTAACACCAAGCTCCGTTAATTCGTCTAATCTGTTAATAGCATTATTAAAATTACCTCTTATATCACCTTCTCTTAAAAGATGATTGCCTGTTTTGTCTTCAGCACCAAAAGTTCTCGGGATTATGCCCATTATAACCGCTTCATTGTTGATAAAACGAGTTCTTAAATCATTCTTCTTAATTGTCCGAGGTTTTACATTATTGACAGATATTTTTGAGGCAGCAATAATACCTTGATTTTTAAGATATTTTTCTAATACGTTATCGCCAAACGGTTGTTTTTCACTTACGGTTTGTCTGTTTACATTAGCTACAGTCTGCGCAGTCGGTTTTAAAGTCATAGGAACTGCCGGTTCTGTTCTAAAATATTTATCAATATAATTAGCCATCTTTTCTGCTTTCTTTTCTTGAGTAATTTTCTATATTAACATTTTTCATTTTTGTTTACTTTTGCTTTTTCTTCAAGCTCACGTTCAATCTTGCTTTTCTTTCCAAAAGTAAGACCTACTGCTAATGTAATTCCCACTAATGCGGCAAATGACACACCAAATATTTTTAACCATTTGTTTGTATTATATTTTTGTTTTGCTGCATCTTGAATTAACGTTTTAAACGGTTTGCCGACCAAAGTATTTCTTTGAACCGGTCCGCCACCGGATACGTTATTTCCTAAATTTTCTATTACATATCTTTCAAGTTCTTTTGTAACATCAGGTTTCCAATTTGCAACATTGTATACAAAGTCATCCGCATATTCTTTGTACGCATTTTTTACTGTTGCACTCGCTTTATCAACAAGCTTATTTGGTTGTTTATATACAAGATCCATAACCGCTTTATATTCATCTATCGTGAAATCAAAACGGGCTGTCTTTAATTTTTCAACGTGATCCGTAACTGATGCACTAACTATCATTTCTTTACATTTACGTACTAAATTTTTAAGTTCATTATCGGAAACATTAGTTCTGTGTAAATCATTTTTATAATAATCACGGAATTTTGCAAGTAAAACATCATCAGATTGGTTATAAACATCTAATACTTGTAATGCTCTGAAGAATGATGCTTTAGCACCCAATGCTCTATCTTTAACGTTATAATTAATAATTGATTCTAAAGAACCGATTTGGTTTGTTTGAAGTTCTTTTGCCAAATGTTTAAAGCCTTTTTCTGTTGCTTTTTGTCTTGTTTCATTTGAAATATTTTTGATTGAATCAGCAACTTGGTTTTTAAATTCAGCACCTGTTGTTTTTTCATAAACATCAATTTCTTTTACCAAATCATTTACTAAATCCTCAAAAGTACCTTTTTTCAATGTAGAATTGATTTTCTTTGATGTTTTATTTAAAACTGTACCTATTTTTTTATTTGTATCATCTTTTAATGCATTAACTTGAACATTGTTCCCCAAATTTTTAACAGGTTTCTTCAATTTACCATCAATTTTCTTTAATGAATTAATTAAACCGTCAACAAATTTTCGTTTTGAAGAACCTTCGGGAATATTAGGAAGTTCATTT
>CAZGRH010000043.1:4009-10245 GCA_964527005.1 uncultured Muribaculaceae bacterium
AAATCTTTTACAAATGTTTTAGCTTCTTTAAAATATTTAGGTTCAATACCTCTTACCGCATCTTCCGTTTTCTTTAATGCATTACGTTCAAATATGCTTTTTAATCCTCTTTCTGCAACATTAGACATTAAAGCACTACCGATAGGAGTTGCAAATCCTGCGGTCATCATCCATAAAGTATTACCTTGAACAGCGGTCTTTTTCGCTCTTTGTTTGATGAAATTATCTCTATCTGGTAAATCTTCGCTAATGTGCATTTTTTTAGCTATTTTGTCCAAGTCTTTTCTTGAATATAAATCCGTCATATCATATTGAGGATCTTGGAATAACATCTTTTTACGACCGTAAGAGTCAATATATTTTTGATGAATATCAACACCGGTTCTTGCTTTTATCGGAGCTTGAATAAACAATTTAGGCCATAATGCCATTGCGCCGAAGAACGTACCAAAACCGACAAATTCCATTGTTTTACTTAATTTTAAAGGATTTTTAATAAACAAATAAGAAGCTAACGCCAAAGAACCGGCTTTCATAGCCAAATCATTAATTCTACCCAGTTCATGGTCATTTGCTTTTCCTTTTGTGGCTTTTCCGATTACAAGAAAATCACGACCGATGTCTTTTGCATAATCTATCGGTGAACCAAAAATTCTTGACGGCAACAATATTGCCTTATCATCCAAAGGTTTAATCTTATCTTTAGTGTTTATATTTTTGTATATATATGACGGTTTTACCGTAGTTTGATTTAAAATCATTGAATCAAGTATATTAGACATCTTAACATACCACCTTTTCTTTTTGCGGATTAATCAAAGATTTTTGTTTATCGGATTTGCCTTTATCTTTATTAAAACCAGATAACGTTACTAAATTGCCTAACAAAGTTGTTCCGATTGCTGCACCAAGAAGTGCTCTACCCGCAATTCTATCGGCTTTTTGAGGGTGACAAACAAATTCTTTGCAACTCTTAACAAAACATCTTGTGAAATGTTTTGTAACAAATTTTATCGCATCTAAACCTTTACCTACTTCAGGTCCGGTAAACATCATGTTTTCAAAAGGTTTTTGCATTGAAATACCGACACCGACCGCAGCCCATAAATAAGAACTTAACGTAGTATACAATCTGGTTTGTACTACTTTTTTACGGATTAAAGGTTTAACTTTTTGATCCGAATGAAGAAGATCCGGTGTTTTTATGTTCATTTTGTCAGCGATTTTATCATAATAAGCATTTCTGCCTTCACCTAAATTCGGATTATCATACAATAAATCCCAACGTGGGAAGTCAACACTCTCATAAACTTTGTGATATTCTTGTGTTTTTAAATTTCTCGGATTTAATCCTTCTTCAGGTAAACCATGAACAAGTTTTTTATAAGGCATGTTCATATCAATACCATGTTTTAATTTTACGGGGATTTCAATTAATTTTTTTGATAATGTTTTAAATGTACCGTATGTTGCAACACCAATTGCCATTTTCTTTCCAAGTTTACATGCACTTACCGCCGAACCTGTATCAAAAAAAGCAGATGCCAAATTAAATACCGCCATTAACCCTGCACTACCAACTAAATAAGGAACTACACCCATTGTTAAAAATTCATAGAAATTTGCGTTTTTACTCCCCTTAAATCCTTTTGCCGGATATTTCGTAAATGCGTTTCGAAACTTTTCACATCTTATTTTAATATCCTCAATCTTTGGATGTTTTTCATCTATCAGCAGCGTATCCCTATCCGGTATCGCTTCTTTTTTCGGATGTTCCCACTTTTTAAAAGAAATATTCGTATTTCTTGTACTTACTTGATTGTATAAATTTAACTTACCGACCATTTTGCCTCACATGTTACATGTCATTACACCGAATTCTAAAAACCGTGAATTTTAAATTTTGCGTTTATTTAAAAATATATTTAATATTCTTTACATAAATTAACACAAAAGATATACTCCAATCAGAAATTAATTCTTGCTAAAATATATCATGAATTATACAATACTAATATAAATGACTAATAATATAATAAAAAACTTCACAATTTTTTATTCTTGTCGCAAATTAATCAAAAAATTCGTTGAAAATTCTTTTACAATCAACAAATCCTGACAGACTAAATATGCGAAACCACTAGTTATTTATGAATAATACCCAAACTAAGGAGAATTAAAATGTACGAAGACGAAAAACTTATTTGTGAAGATTGCGGTAGCGAATTTGTATTTACGGCAGGAGAACAAGAATTTTATGCAGCAAGAGGACTTGTAAATAAACCAAAACGTTGTCCTGAATGCAGAAAAAACAGACGTCAAAAAAACAGAAGAAAACTTTATGAAGTTACATGCTCAAGATGTGGTTGTAAAACAAAAGTTCCTTTTAAGCCAATTCCGGAAAAAGAAGTATATTGCAAAGATTGTTTTGCAGCAATTAAAGCGGAAAAAGCAGAATAAAACATAAAAATTTTTTGAACAAAATTTTTATAACGTGAAAATACAAATAAAAAAAGGCTTTCATCATTAGGAAGTCTTTTTTTTTACGTATAAAATATTACAATAATTTATTTAACTCAAAGGTTATAAAAATTTAAAAGAGTAAAATTTTGTGCAAAAAATTGCGCAATACTTACTAAAAAAATTCGCAAAACGTTAATGATGAGAAAAAATTTTTTCTTCATTAATATAATTTTTTAATTCTATTGAAATAAATATAAAAAATGTGTATGCTAGTTTTATTAGCAAATTTGAAAGAATAAAAAATTATGAAAATTAAATATTTAATTGTAGTTTTATTATTTATAACAATTCAAAATTTTGTTTTTGCAATTACCGATATTAACATTGATGATTTTTTCGGTTTCGATAAAAAAACAAATCAATATGTTTTTGTTGATAAAGGAAAAAAACCGGAAACTAAAAATGAAATAAAAGAATATAAATCTGCGAAAAAAATATACAAACTCTACAAAAAGAACAAACATAAGAGAATTCTTTCAAAATATGAAAATTTTGAACCGAGTTTATATAGTATGGTTAATCAAAATTTAAAGAAAAACAATTTTGAAACGGCATATTCGTTTTTAGTAAAATTAGATAAAATTAATAAAAAGCTACCAAAAGATACCATTAATTCGCTATATTTATATACTTATTATAAATTAGGGAAATACAATGAAGCAATCAAATACGGCAATAAAATCGTAAACAAAAACGACAAATATGCCTTTATTGCAGGATGTTATTTAAATTTAAATCAGATTGATACTGCATTTAAATACGCCAAAATGGAAAAAGAAAGCAGTAAGAATTATTATCTTTCACAAGAAATAATTTATACAATACTTTACAAGAAAAAAAGATATACGGAAGCTTTTCAAGTCGCACAAAAACTTGTAAGATTAAAACCTGATTTACCTGAGAATTATTTGAAACTTGCAGATTTAGAAAAAAATTCTGCAAAAAAATTAAATTATTACATTACGGCAAGAAATAAAGAACAAGATTTAATAAAGAAATTCAATATAAATACAATCATTATAAATAATCAACAACAAAATATTGATAATGCGCATAAAAAACTTGTAAATTATGTAGATAAACCTGATTGGAATACCATAAGCCAAATATCATCAAAGTACGGGACAAAAGATTATTGGTTAAAGAGGCAAGACGACTTTTTTACAAAGGCAAATGAATGTATTTGTAACTATAACGGTGATAATCTTCTTAAATGTTTCAATTCCTTAAACGAGCGAGAAATCAGATTAAATGCTTTGCTTATAGAAGAAACAAAATTTGAGCGAGAAAGTGAAGAGCGTCAAATGTTGATATACGAGCAAAAAAGACAAAGTGACCAATTGGATTATATGAATTTGAATAATAATTACCATTATCACTATCATTATGATTATTAAAATTGTAATGTGCTATGTTATATTTTACGTTTTAACAAAAATAAAGAATATCTCTTTAGAAAGTCAATATCATGAAGCATAAGTTAATTTCGTTTTTAATTTGTTTTATTATTTCAATAGTTTTGATGTTATCAGCAGTATTATTGTATAGAATTTTTTACAACGGTGTTTTATATTTTGATGCAATTTTTATCGGAATATTGGCGGCGTTTGTATCATTTTTGTTATGGACACACTTTAACAAAGAAAAATTTGAAGCATTATTGGTTTTCATGTCACTTGCACTTTTTAATATATTAATTCTATATTTTGGTCCTGTAACATTAGACAGAAGTTTATCTTCATTTGTATATTTCTATTCTGTTGAAAACGGAAGTATTCCCGAACATATATATAATGATGAATATTTTATTCCATATATTGACAGAAGAATTATAGAAGGTGAGAAAATGGGATTTTTATCTTGTAATAATGAAGTTTGTAATCCGACATTTAAAGCAAAATTTTTATATTACTTATTAAATCCGATTGGAAGAGTTACAAAAACTCTTAACAATTACGACGAATTCAAATTAATGTTAAATTCAAAGCAATAATTCGTTTTTTATATAATTGGTTAAATCATTGAAAAAAGCAACAACGATTAAAAATTTGCCGCTATTGCTTTAAACATTTTTTATAATCAAAAATTAATTCTATATAACTTTTTGCGGAACATTAAACCAATTACCTCTGTTTGGCGTAAATTCAACCGAATCATCCAAAAGAATTTCACCTGCAAATGTGTTGTCTTTGAAATTTAAATCTTTATCACAGAAAATTTCAAAATTGTGTAAATTCTTTAGTTTCTTTGTTGTCGGCAGGTTCGCATGGTTTTCATCTATATACATATTAATTTTTTTATTTATCAAATCAGGTAAACCTGTTGCATTAAATTCTTCAGGATTTGTTTTTATATATTCGTTTAAGCCGGAAGCAAACGGCCCAGCCAAAACAACTTTATTTGCCATATCGTTTATTTTGTTTATTAAGAATAAAGAAATAGCATCAGCATAAACATTGATTGCTTTTATTCTTGAAGCTTTCATTTTATTTGCATCAATAAGTTCTTCATTTAGAGCAAATTTTACGGAGTCATCATCTTCCGATTTTTTTACAAAATAAGGATTAGCATCTAACTCATCAATCAAATTAGCATTAATTGATTTATTTACAGACATTAAATTCATATTTACAATTCTTGCGTCACCTGCTTTTATTGCAAGCGGTGCTAATTCAGGCATTCCGATTTCTTTGAAATATACTTTTATATGGTCTTTAACTCCGGTACCTAATCGTCCTATTTTATTATAAGGTTTAATTTCATCTATATTTGTATTCGAATTATTTTTTAATTCATCTTTCAAATTTAAATTACCCGTTAAATGATTTGAACTTTCACAGGTTTCAACATCAACTGAATTTTTACGAACTTTTAAATCAACGCTGCCAAAACCTCCACCTGTTAATATACCGACAATATAATCGCCGACATTTAACATGTTTTTGTTTTTAAGACGTTTCATAATAGCAAGTCCTGCTCCGCCTAAGTCTTTTGTTGCGACTAATTTAAAGTTATCTTTATTTACGGAAACTCCGCTTTTTTTTGTTTTTAAGAATTCGTTATATTCTTTCATTTTAATGTTTTGAAGAGAATTGCCGTTTTTATCTCTCAAATTAGGCATAAATTCTATTATGGAGTTTTCTCCGTCATTACCTGTAACCCCAGGGACGAACATAACAATCCCTGACAAATTTTCTCTGTCATCTTTTGTTAAAGGTACAGACTTGTCATTCTTAATTTGTTCATGCACTTGTTTAATTTGTGTGTGTAATTTATTTATAAAATCATTTTTATCTTCAAAACCGTTATTATTGTCATTTACATAACCGTTTTTTTTGAATATATCTCTTCCATCATCGGATTGCGCTTTTATTTTTAATGTACCTCTTGGATTACTTGCACCAATGTCAATTATAATTTTATGCTTAAACGCTACACTATTTGTTAAATTGTTGTTAACTTTCATATTAATACCCAAATTTCATACAAAAGGTATAAATCTTGTAAAAAATATTTTTGCTAAATTAAAAAGTTTTGTAAACAAATATAAATATTTGGCAATTATTTATTATCAGTTACATTATATTAATTGTAAGCTGAGAAACATTATGAAAATAACATCTATAAATTTAAGTTCTAATTATATAAAAAACGAAACTAAAGATAAAAATTTAAATAAATCAAAATCAAATGATTGCAAACCTGATTTTAAA
>CAZGRH010000044.1:0-10141 GCA_964527005.1 uncultured Muribaculaceae bacterium
AACTGCTTGCGGAATTCCAAACTTTCGTTTTGCCGCCGGAACTTGCATGATAATATGTTGGGATAACTTTTTTATTTTGTACGAGAACAATTCCTTTTGTTTCTTGAACAGCTTTCGTGGTGCTTTCTTTTTCTGCACTTGCACCACCGTACGCTTGGTCAGCAGTAGTATCAACCAAATCAAAACCTTGTGAACCGTGTTTTCCTGCATTAGTAGTTGCTACGGCATAGCTTCTTGCCGCAATTGCTTGTGCTTTTAATGCTTCATAATTCCATCTTGACGGCATTTCAGCAGGAACTACACCTTTTAAATAATCTTCAAGTGCTAATTCATTTATTAAATTTGCACCATTATTTGAATTACTTATAATAAAATTCCCTCTATACCATGCCCTTTTTGAACACAAATATCCCGGTTCTTTTGTTCTGATAACAATATAATTGGTTCCCAATTTAACGTCTTTTTTGTCAATTACAATTGCAAGGTCATTTCCTTTTGACTTAAATTCATAAATTTTCATCGGTCTTATTTCATATAATGCTTTTTTTTGATAACCGTCATATATTTCAGCAGGAACGGAAGAAGCAATTTTTATTTCTTTTTTTTGCGTTTGTAAACCGATTTTTATTGCTTCCGCTTTATTACAGGAACAAAAAATTAATAATATTAAAATTGACAGGAAACTTCTAAATTTCATAACCCTAAAATCGTACTTAACTGTTATTTACTATAATAACACAGTCAAAGAGTATATATAATGAAAATCATATTAAAAATTGATATTTTTTTATCAGGTTTAACAAATTTACACCAAAAGTACGACAACATTTGACTTGCAATATTATATCATTAAATTAAGTACAAAAGGGTAATGTATGTATAAAGTAGGAATTAATTATACAAATCGAGGAATATTAGACAACATTCGTGCTATGAGAATGCAAATGGCATTGATGGAAATTACCAATGAAAATGTTGTCGGATTTGATAAAATAGGTTATCAAAGAAAAATACCCGTTGTATCTTCATTCGCCGAATTTATGGGAGAAAAAGCAATTTCAACAACAGTTGATGACACAGTAGGCAGACTGGTTTATACAGAGAATCCTTTAGATGTTGCACTTGCCGAAAAAGGTTATTTTCAGGTTTTAACAACAGAAGGCGTAAAATTAACCCGTGACGGCAGATTTAAAATGAATAAAGACGGAGAAATTCTTTCTCTTGACGGAAACAAAGTTTTGACAGATATGGGAACCGCTTTAAAGTTACCCATTGTTCCCGAAAAATTATCTGATATTACTATAGATTTAAACGGAATTGTCAGTGTTTTAGACAATAAAACACGAAAATTTATTCAAGCCGGTAAATTATCGGTTGTTTCACAAGATGGTATTGCGGTTTTAAATCCAAATGTAAGACAGGCATATAGTGAGTATTCAAATGTTAATCTGCAATCAGAGTTTATGCAAGCAATGCCGTATTCAAAAACATTTCAGGCAAACAGGCAATTGTTTTTAATCCAGAATTCAAATTTACAAAGAGTAATTTCATCGTTAAGCAGTTAGAAAGGTAATTAATGTCAACACTTCAAGGCATAATACAAAAAGGAATAGTAAATGCGGAATTCCAATTTGAAAAAATGGGATACATTTCTTCAAACGTTTCTAATTACAACACAAACGGATATAAAGCCGTTCGTTTTGAACAAATATTAAATGAAAACGGATATTTAAGCGGAGTGGAACGTACCGATTATTCTCCGGGGGCAATTCAAAGAACATCAAATGATTATGATATAGCTATAAACGGAATGGGATTTTTTCCTGTTACTTCAAAAGACGGAGAAGTTGTATATACACGTGAAGGCTCTTTAAAAGTAAATAAAGACGGTTATTTAATCACAAATGACGGTTATTTATTTGGTGACGGAATTCAATTACCAGTAAATTTTGATAATATTCGCATTAAAACAAACGGTGATGTTGAAACATACTCTAATGACGGTTCTCAGGTCGAATATTTAGGAACAATTCCGATTGTAAACTTTAAAAATCCTGAAGGATTAAAGAAATTGGACGGTAACAAATATGCAATAACCGAAGAATCAGGAGAACCTGTTTTACTAAAAAATCACGAAAGAATATTACAGGGCAATATTGAAGTTACAAATATTGACATGATGGGTCAGGTAAATGAAATGATGCGACTCAACGCCTCGATGCTGGCAAGTTTTAAAGTAATGAAAACGATTGATGAATTGTATGCACAAGCAATTCAGTTAAATCAATAAGGAGAATAAACGGTGCATATTGATAATACGCTAAGAGCATTAGATTTAATCGCACAAAGACACAAGGCTTTGTCATCAAATGTTGCGAATATGGATACACCGAATTATACAAGAAAAGATGTTTCGTTTTCACAATACATCGGTAATTCAATCAGTCCTTTAGAAACAAGTTTATCAAAAAAAATGGGACCATCTCCGATTTCGATAATGTCTTCAGATGAAGAAATTAATCCTGCAACCGAATTATCGGAAATGAAAAAAAATTCAATCTTATATACGGTGGCAACAAGAAGATTAAATTCTATAATAACAGAAATGAAAACAGTAATTAATATGGGTGGATAATGGGCATATTTAACGCAATAAATGTAGGATGTGACGGTCTAAAAGTACACGGTACAAGACTTGACATAAATTCAAGAAACATAGCTAACATAGATACACCAAATTATGTTAGGAAAATTCCTCTTGTCGTTGCCACTCAAAGAAGTTCTTTTTTGGGTGTGTTAAATGAAATGAGAAATACAAACGGGGGAACTTCCTTGCTTCCATATTCTTCGGGAAGTGTAGCAATGTCAGGAATTGTTGAAGATCCGACTCAAGGTGAAAAAATTTACAAACCAGGACACCCCGATGCGGATGAAAACGGATACATAAGAGCTTCAAATGTGGACCCGTTGGTAGAAATTACGGATGCAATAATGGCGCAAAGAGCGTATGAAGCAAGTTTGGCAATTATAACGATGAGCAAAACAATGGCGGAACAAGCAGCATCAATAGGCAGTTAAAACGAAATAGGCAAATAGAGTAATGTTTACAGGGATAATTCAAAATTTATTAAATTCTTCAGGACAAGTTCAGGCACTTGAAAGAGCTCGCCAAATAAGCAACTATGTTCAAACTCAAAGCAGAACCGCTGATTTGTCTACAGGATTAGAATTAAATACTTTTGAAGATGTTATGAAATCTTCGTTAAACGTTCATACAAGATTTAAAACAAATCAAACAGAAAATCAACCATCCATAAAATTCGGAGAACTTACAAAAAAAGTTCACGCTTCAAAAGTAACCGAACCCGCTATAGAAAATAATTTTTTTGAAAATGAAATATCAAATGTAACCAAAAGTACACTTCCTGTTTCAATTCCTGCCATACCCGTTCAAACTCAAAAATCACACATAAAAGATATGATTTCAAAAATATCAAAAAAACACGGAGTAGATGAAAAATTAGTAAATGCCATAATAAAACAAGAATCAGGATACAATCCGAATGCACAGTCATCGGCAGGTGCGCAAGGATTAATGCAATTAATGCCTGAAACCGCAAAATCACTGGGAGTAAAAGATTCGTTTAATCCAATTCAAAATGTTGACGGCGGCGTAAGATATTTAAAAAGCATGATGAACAAATATAACGGAAATTTAATACTCGCACTCGCCGCATATAACGCAGGGCCGGGGAATGTCGATAAATACAACGGAGTTCCGCCGTTTAAAGAAACTCAAAATTATGTAAAAAATGTTTTGGCAAATTATTTGTAAAGAGGATATAAAAAATGATAAACAACGAAATTACAGGAATAAACGGATTTTCAAAAATCAATTCACCTTTTGCCGCTGATGGATTTTCTAAAAGTTTTGTATCTAAAGAAACAAACGGTGCGGACTTTAAAAGTGTTTTAGCAGGCTTAGTAAATAATGTTAACAATGAAATCAGCAAACCTGATGAACTTTTAAACGCACAAATGACGGGAAATCCGAATGTTGACATACATGACGTAATGGCGGCGGTAGCAAAAGCGGAAATTGGTGTTTCGTTAGCAACGCAAGTAACATCAAAAATTGTAACCGCATATACTCAAATAATGAATATTTCAATATAATAACTAGTGTAAACTACTTACCCTTTATTTAAAATGATAGTATAATATCCTATAAGAGAAGATGTAAAGATTAGGGATACATGAATATAAAGGAATTATTACAAAATAAAACGGTTTTATACTCTATTATCGGCGTTGTTGCCGTATTGGTTTTTGTCGGCATCTTGTCGGTTGCGCTAATTGCGGGCGGCAATGGCGGTTCTGCCGCAAAAGTTGTTGAAAAAATCGAAAAAGAATCGTTTGACATTTTAACAACCGAAAATCAGGGTAAAGCCATTGAAATACAAACATTACTTGCAAGAAACGGAATTAAAGCAAAACGAAAACTTGACGGTTCAAAATCAACCGTATTTTTAGAGGGCGGAAGCTATACAAACTCTCAACGTGACGGAGCTTTACTTGCCGTAGTAAAAAGCGGATTAATAGACCAAAATGTCGGTTTGGAAATTTTTGATAAAAGTGATTTTACTTCTACGAGAGAAGATAAAAGAATAAAATTAGCAAGAGCGGTAAACGGCGAACTATCAAGATTAATTCGTCAAATGCCGGGGATTGATAATGCTTCCGTTTTGGTTTCAATTCCTGAAAATTCCATGTTTAAGACAGAAAAGAAACCTGTAACCGCAACTGTAATGCTTACCGTACCAAGCGGAGTAAGATTGGATAATTCCGTAATAAAAGCAATAAAAAGTCTGTTAATGGGCAGTGTCGTTGATTTATCGGCTGAGAATATTTCGGTTACCGATTCTAACGGTAATGTTTATAGCAGTCTTGTTCGTTCAATAGATGACCAAATTTCAAAAATTCAAGAAAATGATTCTTATATGCAAAATAAAGTATCTGCGCAGTTGGATATGCTTTTGGGACGTGGTAATTATGTTGTAACTGTTAGTACCTTTTTAAATCAAGTCCCTGTTGAAGAAACAAGTATAAACTATGATCCCGAATCAAAAACTGCATTGTCAGAACAAGTTTTTCGTGAAGGATTAGGCGATACATCAGGTACTTCTTCAAAAGGTTCGGATGCCGTAAGTATATATGTACCCGAGGGAATTCAACAAGCTTCCTCAACAGAGTCTTCTCAAAACAAAAATTATCAAAGAACCGCAAGCGAAACAAGCTATGGAGTAGGAAAAACTCATACTTCTAAATATTATAAAGCGGGAATTATTGAAAAAATAACAATTGCGGTGACAATGAATTCTGAATCAATGCCTCCGAATATGACGGAAGATGAATTAAAACATCAAATTGCAAAAGCTGCATCACCGAAAGCAGAAGCGGAAGATGTTTCTATTGCTTATGCGGAAACAATTGAACCGTTTTTAGCGACAGAAAGACCCGTAAATTTGCCTATTCCGGAATCATCCGGAAATCCTTGGTGGATAGCAATTGCTTTAATTGTTATCGGTTTGTTTGTCGGTTTTGTGTTTGTAAATAAAAAATTAAGATTAGCTTCTTATGAACAGGAAGAAACATTAAAACAATTAAAGAAACAAACAAAAGAACAAGAAAAACAAATTGTGGATGTTAATTTAAAAGCTGCGGAATTAATAGAAAAGCAAACTATTTTGACGCAAGAATTGCTTCAACAACAAAAACAACTTCAAATTGAAAAGAAAAAAAGAGTTGATGATTCTTTAGACGAAGTTATAGATGAAGTATCGTCGGATTTTGCAAAATCTTCCGATGATGAAACTACGTTAAGAGAATTAAAAAGTTGGATAGAAAGGTCTTAATATTAAATGCGGATTGAAGGATTTGATTATAAATCATTTGCTATAAATTTTGCAAATCAAGCTGCCGATATTTTGACTCAGCAAACTAATGCTGCGCCGGAATCACTTACCACACCCGATAAAAAAATGATTATTGATACGGTAAGAAATTATTGTATGATGTCGGGAGAAGCCTTAAATAAAGATACGGAATTAAATTATACGGCGGAACAAGCTTCTTTAATTGTACAATTTATTGCGGAATGGACGTTTCATAAATCAATAGATTTAATAAACGGGAAAATTCCGAACGAAAACAGAATGCCGATTTTACAAACAATTGCCGCAAATATTTTTAGTACTGCAAAATTAGCCGTATTAAAACAAATGCCTCAAGAGCAATTAATAAATTTGATTGAAGATAAAGTAAATAAAGTATATTCCGAACAACTTCAAGGTTTGGTAAAAAGAGGCGTTATATCTCAAGGTCATTATGATAAAGCGGTTAACTTATCAAATCTTAAAGATTTAGTTGAAAAAACGGAAGAAGAAAACAAATTAAACAATGCACAAGAAAATGTTTCTTCCGAAAATAAAACGACATCAGGTGATACAAAAATATTAAAACTTGCGGCATTAGCTATAGTCTTAAAGAAAATCCCACAAGATAAAGTTAATCTTATATTAACTTCATTATCTCCGGATGATGTTCGCCATGTCGTTAATTATATGAAAATGCCCAACTTAGAAGCAAAAATTGACCATAAATTAATAATTAAATCTTTAAATGAAATAAAGAAAATTTTGCCGTTTGATGATACGGTAAATGTTTCGAGGCTATCTCAAAGATATAAAAAATTAATAGGAACGGTACATCCAAAAATATTACATGATATTGCAATTACAGAAAGAGAAAATGTCAGAAGTCTTATTTTAAACAGAAAATTTCAATATGAAGATGTTTTTTCACCGCAAGTGTTAAAATCTTTAGTTGCTACAATAGAAGATAAAATTAATGATTATAAAGAAGAAGAACGCAAACATCGTTAAAAAACAAACAATATTAAACAATAAAGAGTTGGAATTTGAAAATAAAATAATGCCAACTCAGTCTGTTGATATGTTTTCGGAGCTTGAAACAAATAAAATTATGAGCAATGAAGAAGTTTCAGATATTGAGATTGATGATTTGGATTTGACATTAAAAAATATAAAATTTGAACAAAGAGAAGAAAGAAGAGAAGGTTCAAGACGTCGAGGTTATAGAAGAACTCAAGACAGAAATATTATATCAAGAGCGCAAAATGAAGCCATTGCAATAAAAGAAGCGGCGAAACAAGATGGTTATGATGCCGGAATTAAACAAGCACAAGAAGATTTAACTGAACTTAAAGATACTATTATAGATTTTCTCGGTTATAAAGATGAAGTTTATGAAAAGGTATCTGCGTGTATTATGGACATAGCTCTTGAAATTGCAAAAAAAATAATTAAAAAAGAAGTAGAAACCGATGAAAACACAATAATGGAAATTGTTAATTCCGTATTGGAAGAAATTGGTGACTCGGAAAATCAAATTACCTTAAAAGTAAGACCGAATGATGTTGGAATTGTAAAAGATAAAATTCCTGAAGTTATTACAGAGAAAGGAATTTCAGCCAAAATTTCCATAGTTCCGTCAGAAGATATTGAAGACGGAGGTGTTCTTGTTGTAACATCAAACGGTATAATAGATGCAACTATTGCAACTCAATTCAAAATATTAGAACAAGCTTTAAATAACAAGGAAGAAAATCAATAAATGGCACGGCCGCAACCAAAACAATCAATAGTCAGCGAAATAGGATTAGCAATATTTGTAATATTGTTAGTTGTTTTGTTAATTTGCGAACTTCCACCGATTGTAGTTAACTTCGCAATCAGTTTTAATATTACACTTGGCATTTTGTTATTAATGATTGCACTATATATTCAACGTCCGTTAGAATTATCCTCATTTCCGTCAATTATATTAATCGGGACAATGTTTCGTTTAGTACTTTCAATTGCATCTACAAGGCTTATTTTAGCGAAAGGTGAAGCAGGAGAGGTAATTGATGCTTTCGGTAATTTCGTTACCGGAGGAAATCTTGTAGTCGGTTTTATTATTTTCTTAATTATTACCGTAGTTCAATTTATGGTAATTACAAAAGGTTCTGAACGTATCGCCGAAGTTGCCGCAAGATTTGCATTAGATGCAATGCCCGGTAAACAAATGCAAATAGACGGTGACTTTAATCAAGGTTTAATATCTCCGGAAGAAGCAGCAAGAAGACGTGATGATTTGGCCAGAGAATCTAATTTATACGGTTCTATGGATGGTGCTATGAAATTTGTAAAAGGTGATACAATGGCAGGTATCATCATTGTAATAATCAATATTGTCGGTGGCTTATCAATTGGTGTATTAATGAACGGACTTCAGCCGGCAGAAGCAATTCAAAAATATACAACGCTTACCATTGGTGACGGTTTGGCTGCACAATTACCATCTCTATTAATGGCAATCGCAGCAGGTATCGTTATGACTCGTTCTACAGCCTCGGGCGGTTCTTTAGGCGGTGATTTGGCGACTCAAATTTTAAGCAAACCGTCAAGTTTAATTTTTACGGTAATATTTCTAATTTTAATTGCAATGACAGGCTTTATTACAGGTTTACCGTGGTATACATTTACGGTATATGCAATAGCAATCGGTGTTGCCTACTTGGTTGTATCGGTAAATAAAGATGTTCGGTCACAAATGGGACAATTAGAAGCCGTTAAAAAGAATATGAGTGATTTAACAAATCCGAACAGAATGTATGAAAGATTAGGTGTTGATGTTTTAACACTTCAAGTCGGTTCAGGATTATTAGAAATTGCAGACCCTGAACAAGACGGTTTATTACTTCCGAAAATTGCAGCATTAAGGCAACGTGTAACTGACGAATTGGGTTATATTATTCCGAATATTAAAATAATGGATTCATCTGCATTAGGTGCTAATGAATATATGATTTCCGTTCGTGGAAACACTGTTGCGGTCGGTGTTGTATATCCGAAAAAATCAATGGTTCGTGCTGATGTATGGGATGCACAAGGATTAGAAGTACCAAAAGATGCAATAATCGGTATAGATCCCGTATATCAACTTCAAGCTTATTGGATGGATTCTGAATTTTTAAAACAACATCAAGATGTTGCACCTGTCGATTGCGTTGATTTGATAATTACTCACTTACAAGATTGTTCAAGAAAATATGTTGACGAAATAATGACAAAAACTGATGTTCTTAAACTTATGGAACTCGTAAAACAACAAGATCCGACTCTTGTAAATGATTTAGTTCCTGCAATTATTTCAACAAGTGACTTGAGAAAAATATTTGTAAATCTTATAAGAGAAAAAGTTTCAATTAAAGATATTATATACATATTTGAAAGATTGTGTGATTACGCAAGATTTTCAAAAGAACCCGATATTTTATCCGAACGTTTGCGTGCTGCATTAGGCAGACAAATTTGTTTGGCAAATTGTACGCAAGATAAAATTTTATACGCATTAACACTTTCTCCAGAATGGGAAAAAACATTGGATGACAGTTGTCAAAGAACCGAATTGGGTACAATGTTCTTGTTAAATCCTATACAAGTGCAGGATTTAATTGAATCGGCAGCGTCAACATTAATTCGTGCGCAACAAAGTATTAATGTTCAGCCGGTAATTTTATGCTCACCAAGAATAAGATTACCTTTATATCAATTATTGGAACGTCATATTCCGACTATAGTTGTTCTTTCATATTCCGAATTAATTACGGATATCAGAGTAGAAGCCGTCGATACAATCGGAGAAGCAGTAAGTTATAATTTTGAGTAGATAAATGTTAAATCAAAGTAAAGAAAAATCAATTGAATACGTAAAAAAACAAGCTTTTGAAATAATTAATTCAACAAAGCTATATTCATATAAAGGTACGGTTTCAAAGCTTTTGGGATTGACGGTAGAAGTAAAACTTCCGGGGTTAAAAATCGGTGATTTATGTTTTATAGAAACAGCAGAAGGAGAAAGAAAACCGGCCGAAGTTGTTGCATTTAAAGGTGATAGCGCTCAACTGTTATTATTGTACGATGGTGCGGGAATAGGACAAGGAAGCTTAGTTACCACAACCGGAAAAGCGATTTCTATTCCGATGGGAGATTTTTTATTGGGACGATTAATAAGT
>CAZGRH010000045.1:0-10137 GCA_964527005.1 uncultured Muribaculaceae bacterium
GAAGTTAGAGCTATCACAGGTCTTGGCTTAAAAGAAGCTAAAGATTTAGTTGATGCTGCTCCTAAAGCTATCAAAGAAAACGTTAAAAAAGAAGAAGCTGAAGCTATTAAAAAACAATTAGAAGCTGCAGGCGCTAAAATCGAACTTAAATAGTTTTTCTGTTTAGTTAAATTTTATTTAGAAACTACGGAATTTTTTCAAATTCCGTAGTTTTCTTATTAAACAGTTATATATTAATCTTTAGGTTAACAAAGTATAATCTTCGGGATATATCTCTATTTGCTTATGTTTTTTACAATAATAAAGCAGACAGAAGGGATATTATTGGTGTTAACGGCGAGTAAAAACACAGATAAAGTTAAAGAAAAAGCGAAAAAAGCGGTGCAAAGCGCACAAGACTTTTTTGTGCTTGCCGAAGAACAACGTAAAAATAAGCAATATAAAGATTCTATAGAAAATTATCTTCAAGATATAATTTTGAACAGAAAGAATTTAAAATCGTATATCGGTCTTGCGGATTCATATAAAAATTTAAAAAATTATGAAAAGGCAATATATGCACTAAGAAAAGCGGATAAATTAATTCCGAATAATCGGGAAATTCAAAAGGAATTGGCAATTTGTAATATTGCAAACGAAAATTATTGTACCGGAATAAAACATTTAATTAATTCAATAAAATTAAATCCCGATAATCCTGATGTACAAATGCAATTGGCAATGGTTCATGAAATTATCAATGAAGAAGATATGGCATTGAAAATTTATCAAAAAATCATAGAAACAAATCCTACATATATCAGAGCCTATATTCAACAAGCAACATTATATATGAATACGGATGATTATTATAACAGTGCTTTATCTTTTAAAGAAGTAATAAAATTAAATCCTGATTATTACAGAGCATATCTTGCTCTTGGAATTTGTTACGACAAATTAAACAATCCGTCTGCCGCAAAAAGATATTATAAAAAATATTTAAAATTATCAAAAGGAAAGTCTATTTCAAATTATAATAATGTTACAAAAAGGATTACAAATTTATCTGTTCAAAGTAACATGAATGTAAAATTAAGAATAGTATAAAAAATAAGTAGTTGGATTATGGATGAAAAATTAGATATAATAACAATTGGTGAAAGTTTGATAGAATTATCTGCAAATGAAAGTTTAACAAACGCAAATTCACTTGATAAATACTATGGCGGAGATACTCTTACAACTGCAATAACCGCATTAAAAATGGGTTCAAAGGTTGGGTTTATTTCAAGAGTCGGCATGGATTGTTTTAAAAACTATCTTATGGAAAGTTGGCAAGAAGCAGGATTAAATATTTCTCATGTAAAACCTGTTAACGGTGTAAACGGACTTTATTTAGTTTCGCAAAGTGCTGATTCTCGGGAAAAAGAATTTGTTCTTTACAGAAAAAAAACGGCTGCAACTAATTTATGTGTTGATGATTTAGATACTGAATATATCCAAAATGCTTCAATACTTTATTCAACGGGAATTACGCAATCACTTTCAATTTCCGCAAGAGAAGCGGTAAAAGAAGCATTTAAGATTGCAAAAGCAAATAATGTTACTACCGCTTATGATCCGAATTTTAATTCTTTAATTTGGTCTGAAGAAGAAGCGAAAGAAGCTTTTGATGAAATAAAAGAATATATTGATATATTATTTTTAAATGTTCGTTATGATTCTAAAATGATTACGGAAACCGCTTCTATAGATAATATAATTAAACATTTATGGGATAGCGGCATTTCGTCGGTTATCATAAAATCTTCACAAGAAAAAGGCTATTATGTCGGTCATCAATCAAAAATTGAATTTATAGACTTTATAAATCAAGATGTAATAAACGATACGGGTGCAGGGGATGCGTTTAACGGCGGAGTACTTCACGGAATAGCTTCGGGTATGTCTGTATTTAAAGCGGCAAAATTTGCATCTGTTGTTGCAGGTCTGCAAGTTAAAAACATTGGCGCCATAAAATCAATTCCTACAAGAGAAGAGGTTTATAAAATTTTTAAAGGTGAAAATGACTAAAAGTATTTGTATTTCGGGATATTATGGATTTGATAATTTCGGTGACGAACTTATTTTAAAAATTTTGACTGAAAATATAAAACAATTTGAGCCGAATTCCAAAATTACCGTGTTTTCTTCAAATCCTGAAAAAACGGCAAAAAATTTAAATGTTAACAGTATTAAATCTTTTAATTTACCTTTGGTTATAAAAAGTTTATATAAATCTAACACTTTAATATCCGGTGGCGGAAGTTTACTTCAAGATGTAACAGGGAAAAAAAGTTTAATTTATTATCTTGGTATTATGGCGCTTGCTAAATTATTCCAAAAAAAAGTTATTATATATGCTCAGGGACTCGGACCGCTTTATAGTGATATTTTGAGAAAACTTACATGGAAACTTCTAAAAACCGCTGATTATATTACGGTAAGGGATGTAAAAAGTCAAAAAATGTTGCAAGAACAAGGAATTAATTCTGTTCTTTGTTCCGATCCCGTTTGGAATTTAAATATTGATAAATCACAAAAAACTAATAAAATAGGAATTCAATTAAGAGATTATAAAAAATTAAATAATCAATTTTTGTTGCAATTGGCGGAAGCCGTCAATAAATTCTATTTCGATAAAGAAATTTGTATATTATCATTGCAAAATTCTTACGATATGGAGGTTTCTGAAAAATTCAAAAATTATTTGTCTGAACTTAACCCGCAAATTAACGTAAAAATAATCAAAAATAATTCAAATGATGAAATTATAAATAAAATATCAACTTTAGACGAATTAATCGCAATGCGCTATCATGCCTGTTTAGTTGCAATAAAAGCGGGGGTTAAATTATTGCCGATTGTATATGATATTAAAGTGGAAAATATCGCAAATCAATTTGATTTAAATACACTTGATATGAATAGCAGTGATAAAATAGTTGAAAAAATTGAAAAATTTTATAATTCACAAATTCAATATAATCAAGAAAAAATTAACGAATTAAAATTTGATTTCAAAGAATTAATTCAAAATATTTAGTTTGTTATTTCTTTTTATTTGCATTAAGAATGTTTCTTAGTTTCATAATTGCTTGTGCATGGATTTGACAAACTCTTGATTCTGAAACTTCAATATTTTGTCCGATTTCTTTTAATGTCATATTTTGGTGGTAATAAAGTACCATAACCATTCTTTCTCTTTCGGGTAATTGTTTTAAGGCATTTTGAAGTTCGTTTTTAACATCTTTTTCGGCAAGTTTATCTAATGGATTTTGAGAATTTGTATCTTCAAGAGTATCAATTAATTCAATTCCGTCTTCGCCCGAATATTTCTTATCATATAAAGAGCCGATAGTTGCATCACTTGTTAATGCAGACTCTACTTTTTCTCTTTCTATTCCGAGATATTCCGCCACTTCTTGATTTGTAGCTATTCTGCCTAATTTTTGTTTTAATTCTTCTCCGGCTTGCTTTATATCTTTAATCTTTTTACGAGCACTTCTTGGAATCCAATCTTGCGCACGTATTTTGTCAATTATTGTTCCTTTTATTCTCATAATTGCATACGTTTCAAAATGAGAACCTTTAGATGGTTCAAATTTCGTTATTGCATCAATAAGTCCTTCAATTCCGAAACTTGTAATGTCTTCGATTGCGAAATTTGCAGGTAAGTTTAATTTAATTCTTCCGATTACGTACTTAGTTAAATAAATATATTGAACAATAAGTGCATCTCTTAATTTTTTGTTTGATTTATCTGCGAAATAAGCATACCAAAGCTTTTCTAATTCTTCATCAGAAAGTCTTTTGATATTATTATAAGAGTTATTTGTTGATATTTCGCTCATTTTAATACCTGATATGCGCTATAACATACTTACATTAATTGTATAAACATAACGAAAATATCAAATCGTATATCTATATGAATTATTCAGAAATTTTTAAAATCGGCATTTGTTTAATTCTTTTATGCCAAAAAATTGATTCTTCAGACTTTAATTTATAAGTTGTTCCAAACATTTCTTTTTCATAAGAACTTTGATTTTCTTCTTTTATAAAACACATATCAGATAAAATTTTATCCATTTTTCTTTGTTTTAAAATTGTTGAATAAAGATTTATTTTTACTTCTTTTTTTTCTTCAAATTCTAAAGATTTTTCAATTGCAACTTGTAATAATTTTTCGATAGAACTGTTAAAACATTTATTATCATTACAATCAATACTTATTATATAAATGCAATCTTTATAAGATTTAATTATCATTGTAGCAATTTCTTTTTTATCAAAAGCACGAATTGAATATTTTTCTATTGCATTTTTTGTTGAATATTTTTTATATAAAGAAACATTTAAGTGATTTTTAGAAAATAAAGATTTGGAAGCAATCGAAAATTCATTGATTTTTTCCCATTGAGGAACTGCATAGATACTGTTTATAAGGAAATCTATATCTTCTAATTGTTTATTCGGAATATTTTTTACTAATGTATTAATCATATTTTGTTTTTTCTGTTATACGTATATATAATTGTTTGTATATTTAAAATTTTTCGGCAAGTTTCTTCATTTATAATTCTAGCGCAAAAGACAAATTCGGCAATAAAATTTTAAGAACGGTAAACAAATATGAAATTAAAAAAATAAAACGAATATAAGATTAGTGTATTTTGTGCTATCATTTTGCTATGAAAAAGCATTTATAGAAACGGCGGAATTAAAAATTAGCAATTAATTAAGGAGTTGAAATGGCAATAATATCTAAAAAATACAAAATTGGTGTAGATGTCGGCGGAACAAACGTAAAAATAGCACTTGTTGATAAAACAGGTAGCATTGTATATTCCGATACAGTTCCGACCAGAGCCGAAATGGGTTACGAATACACAATTTCCAACATAATTACTGCAATCAGAAATGTAATGAAAGAGTCAAAAATTACTAAAGATTCAATTGAAGGTATAGGGTTTGGTTTTCCGGGGCAAATTGATTGTGATAACGGTATTGTCAGATTAGCACCTAATATTCCGGGTTGGGTAAATATTCCTATTGCCGATATTATTTCAAAAGAATTTTCTATTCCGGTAAAAGTTGATAACGATGTAAGATGTGCAGCACTTGCGGAATTAAATTACGGTGCAGGTAAAGGGGCGAAAAATTTAGTTTGTATTACGGTAGGTACCGGAATTGGTTCAGGATTAATTGTTAACGGTAAATTAGTTCGTGGTGCAAGTAATGCAGCCGGTGAAATAGGTCATATAAAATTACAAATGGAAAACGGTCCTTTGTGCGGTTGTGGTGATTATGGTTGTTTGGAAGCATTTGCTTCAGGTCCTGCTATAGTTGCAATGGCAGAAGAATACATAAAAGGCGGTAAGTCTACAAAATACAGAGAGCTTGCAAAAACTGAAATTACTCCTTATGTTGTAGCTGAAGCGGCAAAACAGGGCGATGTCGTTGCTAAAAAAATATTTGAAATAATGGGTAATTATATCGGTATAGGACTTGCAAGCGTGGTAAATCTTTTAAACCCCGAAAAAATAGTAATTGGCGGCGGTGTTGCAGATGCAGGGGATTTACTTTTTAATCCTATTAAAGAAACACTAAAAAAACGTACTATGCCTATTCAAGGCAGTGCCGTTAAAGTTGTTCATGCGGAATTAGGTAATACCGCAGGGGTTATTGGCGCAAGTTTACTGATAGAAAATTAATAATGAGTGTATATTTTTTTCACGGACAAGAAGAATTTTTAATGGAAAAAGAAATCAAGAAGCTTAAAATCGAGCTTCTTGATACTTCTTTTATTTCAATGGCTTATAAAATTTTCGATAATCCGAACTTCAAAACATTGTTGGAAATTTTACAATCTCCGCCTTTAATGTTTGGTGCAGTTTTGAATGTTGTCAGTATGGATAAATATCTTGTAGGTAATAAACTTTCTTTTGATGATAAACAGATTGAAAGTATCGATTTTGCGCTTTCTGCTTTACCTGACAGCGTAAATATTGTCTTTGTTTGCAAAATTTCACGTGATGAAAATAAAAAACCGGATTCCAGAAAAAAAATATTTAAAACTTTAACAAAATATTCTCAAGTAAAAGAATTTCCGCAATTTAAAACTTTTCAAAAAGAATTGAACGCACAAATTGTAAAAATGGCTAAAGAAAAAGAATTATCAATTAATTCTGACGGGGTTACTGCTTTTATAGAACAAACAGGAACAAATTTAACTTTAATTGACTCGGAACTTGAAAAATTAAAGATTGCGTTGTTTCCTAACAAAACAATTACAAAAGAAATTATAAAAAAATATTGTACATCATCGGAAGATGTCTTTATTCTTGCTGATTTAATAATTCAAAATAATAAAAATGAAATTTTAAAACAGTATAATTTGCTTACGGAAAAAAGACATCCTTTGGAAATTTTTTCCGTACTGCAAAATAATTTTCAAAAATTTGTTTATATAAAAAATTATGAAAGAAAGTTATCTGCAAAAGAAATTGCTTCGCATTTTAAATTGCCGGAGTTTGTAATTATGAAAATTCAAGAAAAATTGAGAAGAACTTCTCTTGAAAAATTAATAAATATAAGAGAAAATTTAATTAATGCGGAATATAAACTTAAATCGGGTCAAAACAGTTCTGCGGAAATAGTTTTAGAATTGGCGTTGTTAAGTTAAAATGAACAAATTTTTAGAAAATAAACATCCATATTTAACAAATTTTTTTAAAACGGCGATTGAACAAAATCGTTTGTTTCATTCTCTTATTTTTTACGGAAGTAATCAATATATTCAATATGCAATGGCTTTAGAATTGGCAAGGCAATTAAATTGTTTAAAAGACGGAAATAATGATTGTGATTGTCAAAATTGTCGTTGGATTAAACAAAACAGACATCCTGCAATTATGACGATTTCAAAAATTGATAATAAATCAGATACAAGTAAAACAGTAATTTCCGAAGAACAAATTAATTCTATTTTGGATACACTTGTTAATACATCTGATTATCACAGAGTTTTTATTTTTTGTGATGCGGAAATGAAAAAATTATCTCAAACTGAAACCGAGGAATATTTAGAATTTAAAAATGCTCAATTTTCTTGTCCGCAAGAAGATGAAGAAAAAGTTTGGTATCCGTCAGGAATTAATTCAACTTGCTTTTCTGCAGTTGCTTCAAATTCAATGTTAAAATCAATTGAAGAGCCGAATTCAAAAATTACGTTTATATTTTTAACAAATAATAAAGATGATTTGTTGCAAACTATTGTATCTCGTTCTCAAGCTTTTTATATTCCAGATACAAAAAAAACGGTTTATAATATAAATTTCTTTCAAAAATATTTTAATAATTATCCGCAATTTGATAAAAACACTGTTTTAGAATTTTCACAATGTTTATTGGATTATCAAACGGAAAATAATTTTGAACCAAAGTATATCATTGATTGTTTGCAATTTTATTTGACTGAATTATTAAAATCAAATCATCAAAATTTTGCATTAACAAAAATCATTTTGAAAGATATTGAAAAAACTGAAATATCAAAAAAAATGTTAAATGCTTATGTAAAAGAAGCAACAGTGTATGAAAATTTAGCTTTTTATTTTTGTAAAAGATAAACTACAAATTTATAATTTCGTTATGTTTAGAAAAATTTCAAAATGTATAAAATCAATTTTTATATGTCGAAACGTTGATAAATTTGTTCAATATTTTGAAGATAATCTTCAATATTAAAACAATCTTTTATTTCATCAACGGTTAAAAATTGCAATATTTCATTATCAGATAAAAGATTTTCAATAAAACTTTCATTGTTGTTGAAAGCATTAAGCGCATTTCTTTGAACAATTTTATATGCGTTTTCTCTTGTAAGTCCTTTTGCACACAATTTTAAAAGTACTTTCTGCGAAAATACTATACCGCCAAATAAATTCGTATTTTTTAGCATGTTTTCTTTATGAACAACTAAGTTTTTAATTGTTTTTTCAAGTCTTGATAACATATAATCAACGAGAATTGTTGAATCGGGAAATATAATTCTTTCAACGCTACTATGAGAAATATCACGTTCATGCCAAAGTGCTATATTTTCCGTTGCTGCGATAGAATTAGAACGAACTACTCTGGCAAGTCCCGACAGATTTTCGCCTGAAATCGGATTTTTTTTGTGAGGCATTGCACTTGAACCTTTTTGCCCTTCACTAAATCCTTCTTCTGCTTCTAATACTTCCGTTCTTTGAAGATGTCTTAGTTCAACGGCAACTTGTTCAATTACACTCGCTATTAAAGCTAATGCTTGCATATATTGCGCATGAATATCTCTGGCTATTATTTGAGTCGAAAATTTAGCAGGTTTTAAGTCTAAATATTCGCAGGTTAATTTTTCTATTTCGGGAGAAATGTTACTGTAAGTACCGACAGGACCTGAAATTTGTCCTATATTCGCTTCAAATAAAGCTTTTTCGAAATTTCGTTTGTTTCGTTCAAATAAATCAATCCAACCGCATATTTTGACGCCAAAAGTCATCGGTTCTGCATGCACTCCGTGAGAACGTCCGATACACACTGTATTTTTATGTTCTTTTGCTTTGTTTTTTAATGTATTAATAAGTTTATCCAAATCATTTAAAATAATTTGCCCTGCAGCTTTCATTTGAAGTGCAAATGCAGTATCAATTACATCGGAACTTGTCATTCCCATGTGAATATAATGAGAATTTTCACCGACATTTTCATTTATATTTGTTAAAAAAGCTATAACATCGTGATGAACTTGACTTTCAATTTCGTCAATTCGTTCAACCGAAAACTTGGCTTTTGAAATTATATCAGAGAGTGCATCATCGGGAATTTGATTTAATTTGTTATAGGCTTTGCAAACTGCCAGTTCAACATCCAAATAATATTGAAATTTAGAATTCAAATCCCAAATTTTTTTCATTTCTTCACGAGTATATCTTTTAATCATTACTATACCTTATAAATTTTTTAAATTATAATTTTGCGACATATTGATAATACGGATTTTGAGGATATTTGCCCGCAAGAATTTTAATTTGTTCTTTTTTAACAAACCCCATGTTATATGCAATTTCTTCCAAACAAGCTATTTTTATACCTTGATTGTCTTCAATTGCTTTTATGTATTCTCCGGCTTGTAATAAAGATTCATGTGTGCCTGTGTCAAGCCAAGCAAAACCTCTGGCAAGTGTTTCAACATATACATTATTGTTTTGAAGATATTTGTTGTTTAAGTCGGTAATTTCCAGTTCGCCTCTTGCGGATGGTTTTTGATTTTTAACATATTCAACAACTTTATTATCGTAGAAATATAAACCTGTAACTGCGTATTTTGATTTAGGTTCTTTTGGTTTTTCTTCAATGGAAACGACTTTGTTATTTTTATCAAATTCAACAACACCAAAACGTTGCGGGTCTTTAACCATATATGAAAATAAAGTTGCACCGCCTTTTTCTTCGGTGCGTTTTACTGCTTCCTTTAATATTCCTGAAAAATTCGGTCCATAAAAAATATTATCACCTAAAATTAATGCTACAGAATCATTCCCAATAAACTCTTTTCCGAGAATAAATGCTTGTGCTAATCCGTCGGGACTTGGTTGTTCAACATAAGAAAAATTTACACCGAATTGCGAGCCATCTCCAAGTAATTGCTTGAAATTTGGTAAATCTTTAGGAGTAGAAATAATCAATATATCTTTTATTCCTGCCAACATTAAAACTGATATAGGATGATAAATCATCGGTTTGTCATAAATAGGCAATAATTGCTTTGATACAGCAATTGTGGACGGATATAATCTTGTTCCGGCGCCTCCCGCTAACACTATACCTTTCATTATTCGCACCTCAATTCTATATATTCTTTAAGCGCAATTTCCCAATTTCTGCAAATGTTGTTGTTTTCCATTATACTATTTTCGGGTCTTTTGGCTAAACGTGGAAATTCTTCCGTTGTACAAGGTTGAAGATTTGTTTTAATATTACATAATTCAAATATTTTTTTTGCAAAACCATACCAGCTGGTTTCACCGCTTCCGCATATATGATAAATTCCGTAAGGTTTTTTTTCTT
>CAZGRH010000046.1:0-9959 GCA_964527005.1 uncultured Muribaculaceae bacterium
TAATTTTGAAAATAATGCAAATTTAGCAAAAACTTTATTTTCTTGCGCTCGTGAATTTGTGTACAAAGAAGAACAACACTAATTTTAAACATTAATTGTTTTTATTTCAACTTTAACATCTTTTGGTGAATTCATTTTCTTTTTATCATAAATAATTTTTATTAATTGATAAGAATGGGGTTTATTCAAAAAGGCAGGTGCCGAAATATGATAAACTCCGTTTTTATCGATTTTAAGTCCCTCTTGATGATAATGACCTGCTGAAACCGAAATTATATTATTATATTTTTCCAATAATTCAAAATATTTATCTGAATTTAACATTGATAATTTATATTCTTCTCGTGGCGGAACAACCGGAGCGTGATGAAAAATCAAAAAATATTTTTTGGGATTTTTTATCAACAAATTCTCAAGCCAAATAAATTGTTCATCCGTTATTTCACCATGTTTTGACGGCGCAAAATTCGGGTTATCATCCAAAACTACACATATAAAATCTTTGTTTGGTTTAAAAAAATAATAACTTTTATTTTTTTGTTGTCTTTTATTAAAAGCGGAAACAATTTCCAAATAAGTTTCTTTTTCTAAGCCTCTTAATTGATGCGCATCATTTTTACCCAATGCAATATAATAAGGTATTTTAACAGGATGTAAAGCTTGCATTAATTTAATAACATCAATTTCTCTCGATTTATCAACATTATCTCCCAAAAAAACAACAAATTCAGGATTTTCTTTTTTTAAAGACAAAGAAAGAAAATACAAATATTTTGATAAATATTCATTTTCATTAGAATAATGAATATCACTGACTTGGGCAAATTGCAGCGTTTCCGCAAAACCTGCAGGTGAAAAGCAAAAACAAAGCAATAAAAGAACAAATTCAAAAATTCTTTTACGCATCTTTTCGTCTTTCCTGAATTGCTTTTTGAACAATAAGCGCTTGTTCCAAATCTTTTTTACTGACAACTTTCATTGCCAAAAGGATTTCCCCCATCGGCATTTTTTTATATCTTTGAATATCCAAAACCATAGAAATATGAAACAGATTTATTTTACCTGCTTCTATCATAATCTCACCAAGCCTGTGGCAAGAAATATCTTTCCAATCATCAAGATTATATAAATTCTTCATAATTTAATTATATGCGAAATTCTTTAAGCATACAAGTAGAGTTTTTTGCCGTTAGCTTCAGAACGACATTCAGGTGAAATTGTTCGACTGTCTATGGCATTAAGTTTATTGATTAATTCTTGCTCTTCTGCTTGTTTCTTCCGAACGAACGGATTAGTTTCCGCTGATTTCGCAGTTTGTTGATTTACTCTATTAACATTTGAAAGATTAACTTGTTTTTCAAACATAGCAGCATCAATCGGTGAAATCATGTTTTGCCTCCTATTACATATATAAAGGCAAGAACAAATAAATTTTTGCTAAAATTTTACCGTAATTTTTATATTTGTTACATAAGTATAAGAAAATTTAATATTTTTTTATTTCCCATATTTTTATAAAAGCCTCCAAAAAAATATGCAAATTCATCTTTGATTTCCCGCTTTTTCTGTTTTCAAAGAATATGGGAATTTCAACAACGGAACAATTATTTTTCCAAGCTTTATATTTCATTTCAATTTGAAACAAATAACCTTTTGATAAAATATTATCAATATCAATTTTTTCAAGTGCGGAAAGTCGCCACATATTAAATCCGCCGGTTAAATCATATATCGGAGGAAAGCCCAAAATAAAACGAGAATAAAAACTTCCGCCTTTTGATATAATATGACGCCAAAAAGACCAACCTGCAACCCCGCCGCCTTTTATATTCCTTGAACCGATAACTGCATCATTTTGTTCGATTTCTTTTATCATTAACGGCAAATAATCAGGATTATGTGAAAAATCAGCATCCATTTCACAAACAACATCGAAACCATGTTCTTTTGCCCATTTAAACGATTGAATATAAGCACTTGCAAGACCTTGTTTCTCTTTTCTGCAAATGGCATACAAATTTTGTCTTTCAGCACATAATTGAGAAACTTTTTCATAAGTTTTATCGGGAGAATTGTCATCTGTTATTAAAATTGAAACATCAGGAACAACCGAAAAAATTTTGTTAATCAATAATTCGATATTTTCAATTTCATTATAAGTCGGAATTACAATTAAGATGTTCATAATATTTATATTAGCAATATAAATTTATCTTTACAAGCCAAATTTTATATTTTAGTATATTTGCAACAGAGGTTTTTTATGAAAAAATATTTTACTTTTTTTGTATTATTCATAACAATTTTAATGACATATTTTACGGTAACATATTGTACAAAATTTGATGTTTTACTGGTAGATGATTTATTTTATCCGTTTAAAAGAACTTTCTTTAATCCCGAACACGGAAGATATATTGCAACATTTATAAATAATCTTTTTACAGACAGGTTTGCCTTTTTCTTTAATATGCACCCAAACGAATTTAATACAAGCGTAACTATTCATTTTAAAGCAATTTTAATTGTAATTTTATGCCTGTTATTTTCTAATTTGTTTTTTATATTTAAAAAAGAAGAAAATAAAAAATCCAACATGTTAAATTTTCAATTTTCGAACCCTGTATACATTTTAGCGTATATATTTACATTTTTATTTCTGTTTAATAAACCTCAAATTTATGATTGTACTATTTTGGATTTGGCATTTACCAATTCTATATTTTTTGAATATCCTATGAGTTTACTTCCTTGTACAATATTTTTTGCAATATTTACACCATATTTTGTAAAAAATATTCTGCCCGATAAAAATAATTATATTTTATTGTTAATTACAACATTTTTTATGGGATTAACGGTAGAAGCAGTTAATTTACCGTTAATTATAATGTTTGGATTTTTAGCGTTATATTTTGTTCTTAACAAAAATTTCAAATTAAAAACTTTAGGTCTTTTTGCCGTATTCGGAATTTCCGTATTATTTTATTTTTCACACGGAGCCGACCATAGTCCTGATTATGGCGGTAATTTTTATTCTTATTTAACAGGTGAATTTACTAATTTCTTAAAAACTTATTGTGATAATTTTATTTTTCACTATCTTTTACTAATAATTCCCGTAGTTATTTTACTCGGAATAATCACTTATTTAAATAAATCAGAAGAAACAAAAAGATTTTTATTTTTAGAAACTTCAATAATCATCGCAACGCAATTATTCCTTTTCTCTACATTTTTATTCGGATATCATTAT
The DNA here is from genome assembly GCA_964527005.1 of uncultured Muribaculaceae bacterium. GTDB lineage: Bacteria > Cyanobacteriota > Vampirovibrionia > Gastranaerophilales > Gastranaerophilaceae > Avigastranaerophilus. The sequence goes on from CAZGRH010000046.1 coordinate 3,257, forward strand.
GCAGAACCATTTTGGGTACGATTTTTTAAATTTGTATATATCTGCGACATGTTTATTTTAATAACCCTATATATGGCAATTTCTTACTTAATATTCAACTGTATGAATTTAAAAAAAATGAAAAATGATTTTATTTTAGCAGGAATATTATTTCTAATAATTTGTATATTTAATAATTTATTTATTTTTTCGTATCCTGATACTATAAATAAAGCCCGAAATAAAGAAAAAACATTTCGAGAACAAATGTATACAATAGAAAAATCCGCAATTTCTACAAAAGGAGAAACTATTCCGGTACCTGTTGCTTACAAAGATTTATCCACACAAGTATTAGCGGAAGAACAATTATTATTATGGTATTTAAAGTATTTATATGCTCCCGAATTAAATACAAAAACAAAATTTGTATTTACGGAAGAAAAACTAAATCACAAAAAATCTTTAAATTGTCTGAATTTTAACAATCTTTTAACGAAAGAAAAATTAAAACGAAGAAAAGAAATACTTAAAAAGTATCATCTATAATTCCGCCGCCCAAAACCGTATCATCAAGATAAAATACGGCAGATTGTCCAATTGCAACGGGTTGTTGAACCTGTGCAAAATGAACTTCAACTTTATTATTAGCTATTAGTTTAATAACGGCATCTTTAGGTTGTTGACTCGAACGAATTTTAACTTGACATTGAAGTTCTTCTTGTGATAAATCGCAATTCAATACTACATTTGAAGCAATAAGTCCCTCGTTCAATGCTTTATCTTTATACGCAACAACAACTTCATTTGTTTCTTTTTTTAATTTTACAACATACAAAGGTTCTGCTGCCGCAACTCCCAATCCTTTTCTTTGACCTATTGTATAATTCCAAAAACCATTATGTTTGCCCAATTTTTTACCGTTAATATCAACAATATTACCGATTAAAGGTTTTTCATTAAGAATATCGTTATAATCGCCGTTATAAAAGTCTTGACTATCAGGTTTATCCGCAGTTTCAAATCCGTTTTCTTTTGCAATTTGTCTGATTTCTTCTTTTTCGTATTTACCCAACGGCAAAACAGTTTTAGAAAGTTGTTCTTGATTTAACCCGTACAAAAAGTAAGACTGGTCTTTTTTTGGATTAATACCTTTTTTTAAAACAAATTTATCATTTATTTTTTCTATTACGGCATAATGTCCTGTCGCAAATTTATCAAACTGAATGCCGGATTTTTGAGCCAATTGCCAAAAAGCTCCGAATTTTACAAATCTGTTGCATTGCACACACGGATTAGGCGTTCTGCCCGACATATATTCTTTTTTAAAGTAATTAATCACATAATCTTCATATTCTTTTGAACAATCAATAATATGATGCTCAATTCCCAATTTATCGGCAACCGCTTTTGCCTGTTGTAAATCTTTTTGTTTATCAGGGCTTAAACACGCACAATGAGTAGCTATTTTTCTTTCTTGGTTATCCAATTTATTTTTTAATGTTTCAAAAAATTCACTGTTTCCCCACAATGCCATAGTTGCACCGACAACATCATAACCTTGTTCTTTTAACAATAATGCAGCTACCGATGAATCAACGCCGCCCGACATTCCTATTAATACTCTCATTGAAACCTCTTTCCCGTTTGTATTATATTATAAAAACAGAAGTTATTATATTTATAAAAAATTTTACGATAATTTAAAACTTTAAACGAATTCAAATTAAATTCCGTTACAAAATGTAAAATTTAATACAAATTTCTCTTAAAACAGTAAATCTTTTTTATTCACAGGTTATGAAAACTTAGAACGGGATTTTTTTGCATAAATAATACTCTCAAAGAAAGATTAAAATGTTAATTCAAAAAACAAATTTAATTTCTAAAAACAGTTATGTTCAATTAAACAAATCATATATTCAAACTAATTTCAACGGACAGTTGAAACCGGATTGTTTTGACTGTTCAAATCCAACAAATAATCAACGAAATCAGACTATTCCCGCAAAAAAATCCTCATTGAAAAATTTTATTAACTTATTAAGTGAAAAAATAATTATTTCTAAAGAAGTTAAATTACAAAGAAAAACAGAATTAACAAATGCCGGTATTGAACCTGACTACATAAAAAGCTTTGCGAAATTAAATGAAACACAATATCAAAGAGCTTTAAAATTAGCAAACGCAGGAGTCAAATCCGGTTATATTAAAACTCTTTCAGAATTAGAAGAACTGCAGTTTAAAAAAGCAGTAGCATTAGCGAATGCAGGGGTTAATTCACTTTATATTGAAGAGCTTTCAAATTTCGATGCAACGCAATTTGAAAATATATTGAAATTATCAAAAGCAGGTGTTGATGTTGATGTTATTAAATATATTCTAAATTCAAGCGATTCAAAAATAAAAAAAGGAATAAAGCTTGCACAATCAGGGCTTAAATCGCATTATATTTTAGAATGTTTAGATTTAGATAAAACAAAATTTGAACGTGCATTGAAATTGGCGCAAACAGGTATTAAATCACTCTATATTTCAAAATTAGTAAATTTAGAAAACATACAATTTGATAATATACTAAAATTAAAAAGTGCAGGCATTAAAGATGATTATATTCTAAGATTTGCGGAAGAAGACGCAAATGAAGTAATAAATTTATTCAAAAAAGGTGTTATTGAACATCATATCAAAGATTTGATTACCCTTAAAAAGATTCATGGGAAAAAAGTTCTTGATGCGATTGATAATGTTAATTCATTAAAAGCAAAAGCATTGGAACATCCTGAGCTTTATGTTAACGGTGAATTTGAAAATGATGAAGATGCAATCAAAATTGTTAATTCGTTTTTTAAATCAAGATATTATATGCTTTTAATCAAATTGTCCGATTGTATAGATAAAGAAACAATGAACAATTTATTAAGAATGCGATTTGATGATGCAGGAAGATATTTAAATATTATTGATAATTTTAATGATAAAGATTCAAAATTATTAAAAGACTTATGTTCTTCTTCCTCTGTAAACAATAAACCTATAAATTCAACTCAAAAAATAGCTTTTATAGATTTAATTTCAGGATATAAAACAAATAATCTGGATACAAAAAAAATACAATCTATGATAAAAACAGGCAATATAGATATTACTGAATTAAATATGGATTTATTTAAAAGCATATTAAAAACTTTAGGTTTTAACGATAAAGACTTAAACAGAATTCCTGCCGAAAAATTGAATTCTTGGAATTTAACATACATGCCTTTATTATCAAAAGAAATTGTTGATTCTTGTACTGACACATCAGACTTTAGAAATATACTCATAGCAAGTAATTTAAAGGATTTTAAAAAATTTATACAAGATACTTCGAACATATATGGAAAAATAAATTCATTTACAAAATCATTGTTTAAAAATGAGAATATGAATTATGAAGCTTGGTTAACCCCATCAAAATCAAATGAAATTCAATTTGTTGTAAAAGACAAAAATAAAGAACAATTGTCTCAAATTGCGGATAAAATAACGTATGATATTGAAGTTTTAAGACAAACTCCGGCAAAAGATTTTATAAATAAACAATTATCAAAATATATTAAAGACGATGAATTTTCTATTCCGGAAGAATGTAAAACAAGTAAAGCAAAATTAACAGAATTTACCGAAAATGTACAAAAACAATTTGAAAGTATATTTAAACGTGCTCAAAACAATTTGAACAATCCGGAAAAAGCACTAACAGCGAAAAATACTTTAACAATACAAAATCATTTAAAACAAAGTCTTTCGGATATAGAACAAGTACCCGACGAAAAAAGTAATAAAGCAATAAACATTACAATTAAAATGTGGGACAGAATACCGCAAAAAGACTTATTCCAAGGAAATTATTCAACTTGTTGTATAGGCATGGGCGAAATAAACGGTAGTGCAATGCCGCATTATCTTCTTAATACCGCTTACAACATGATTGAATTGACTGATAATACAACAGGCAAAACTATCGGTAATGCCTTATGTTATTTTTCAAAAAATTCTAAAAAAAATCCGATTTTTATAATTGACAATATCGAAATAAAAAATTCCGAAATACCGTCAGACACTGCCGGATTAGAATTAAGAAATTCGATTGCCCAATATGCTTCAAATGTTGCAAAAGAAGTAACAGGTAAAAATGATATTAAAATTTATATGGGCGGCGCATACAATGATATTCCGACATCTGATTTAACAAAGAAAATAGAAAAAATTTCTTTTTTAGGTGATGTTGCTAACGACTCCGTTTATATGGATTTATACGGCGGTTGGGTAGAAAGAGATTATTTAACACAACTTTGCAAATTGTTCGAATTAAAACCGTAATAAATACATAATTTATCATCATTTTTTACTTTTTTTCAAATAACAAATTATGTTAACAATTGTTAATATTTTAAAAACAAAAAAAGCAATTTTAAAGAACAAAAATACTTTATATAAGTACCAACGGGGAACAAATAAACATAGAGGAGCACATAGTATGGCTATAGGCGCAATTGATAAAATTGATAAAGATATCGTAAAAAGATATTACAAGTTAAAAATGGAAAATCCTGATGTAACACGAATGGTTGATTCACAAAAAATGCTGGAAACAATGAACGACTATGCGATGATGCAAAGGAACATGTTGGCGATGAACGAGAAATTGAAAACAATTTGTGCGGGAGCTTCGGCTAAATCAGCCGCCTACATGAAAATTAACTTTATTCCGCCTCAATTGAGGAAAAAATAAAATCTTTAAATATAACACTTGAAAAAATGATTAACTTTTAATTACAATTGTAGTGAGTTAATCATTTTTTTATAAAGGAATGAAAGTGAAAAAAATAATACTTGCATCTGCTTCTCCAAGAAGAAAAGAGTTGCTTGCAAAAACAGGGAAAATTTTTGATATTGTTTCTCCTGACTTTGATGAAAATATAATTAATAAAGAATTTAGTTATAAACTAATAGAAGATACCGCAAAAAATAAATGTTTGTCGGTTTTAAAGGAAACAACCGAACCGGCGATTATTATCAGTGCCGATACCGTTGTTATAAACAATAATACAATTTTAGGGAAGCCAAAAGATTATTCTGAAGCCATAAAAACCCTTAGTTCATTAAGCGGTAAAACACACAAAGTTGTAACTGCAGTTTGTATTATAAATACCGAAAATAAAAAAGAAATCATAGTATCTGAAACAAGTACCGTTACATTTAATAAACTTTCCGAAGAACAAATTAAATCATACGTTGAAAAATTTAAGCCTTATGATAAAGCCGGTTCTTACGGAATTCAAGAATTACCAGACGGTTTTGTTTCAAAAATCAACGGTGATTTTGATAATATTATCGGTTTCCCTCTTAAAACCGTAACAAAAATTTTAGAAAAAATAGAAAACATTTAAATTTATTGTAAAATATTTTTATATGGAATAATTAAGGAGTAGAAAATGAATTCTGTTGAATTAGTAAAAAGCAAAATTAGAAATATAAATGATTTTCCGATAAAAGGAATTATTTTTAGAGATATAACAACAGCAATTAAAGATGCGGAAGCATTTAAAGCAATGATAGACTTTTTAACGGAAAAATTCAAAAACCAAGGTATTGATTATGTTGCAATAGTTGAATCAAGAGGATTTATTTTCGGTTCTGCATTAGCTTATAATATTGGCGCAGGTTGTATTTTAGTAAGAAAGCCCGGAAAATTACCTGCCGAAACAATAAGTGAAGAATATGCGCTCGAATACGGTACGGACAAACTGGAAATTCATAAAGATGCAATTGAAAAAGGAAAAAATGTTATAGTTATTGACGATTTATTAGCTACGGGCGGAACTGTCAGTGCCGCTTGTAGATTATTAAAAAAAGCAGGTGCAAACGTAAAAGCTGCCGCATTTATGATAGAACTATCGGAATTAAACGGAAGAAATGTTTTACCTAAAGATGTTGAAGTCGTTTCTATGGTTACATACTAAATAATTAGGAGTCTTTGATGGGTGACGAGGATAAGCAGTTTGAAGCCAGTCAACAAAAACTTCAAAAAGCAAGAAAAGAAGGTCAAGTTGTAAAATCAAAAGATTTTTCAATGGCTATTGCTTTAGTTGTAATGTTCATGCTTATCTCTAAGCTTGCACCGTTTATTTGGGATCAAATAGCAGCATTATTTGTATTTTTATATGATAAAATTCCCGAAAAACATATATCCGAGATAGGAATTATTCACTTATTAACCGCAACATTAAAACCGACAATATTAATTTTGGCACCTATACTTTTTGTTGCTGCATTTATTGCAATTCTCGCCGATTTTATTCAAATCGGTCCATTGGTAACAACGAAAACATTAGAACCAAAATTAGATAAATTAAACCCAACGAAATATTTTAAAAATTTAATGTCCCCGAAAACTTTATTTGAACTTGTAAAAAACATAGTAAAAGTTGCTCTTTTGGGTTATATCGGATGGAGTGTATATAATTCACACCTCGAGGCGATTTTAGCACTTGCAGCTATTGATAACAGTTTTGCAATAATGAATGAATTCGGTTCTTTAATAATGGATTTTATTGTAAAAACAAGCGTTGCCTTTTTATTATTGCCGCTGCCGATTACGGAATGGTAAGATGGAAATTTATGCAAGACCAAAAAATGTCTTTTAAAGAAGTAAAAGATGAATATAAAAACTCAGAAG
>CAZGRH010000047.1:0-9876 GCA_964527005.1 uncultured Muribaculaceae bacterium
CTATCAAAAAAAGAATTATTACATCTTTTTCGGGTTTTATAAAATTTATAAATTTATTTAATTTTTCATTATTTTTAATTTCCATTTTGCACCACTTTCATATCTTTTGGTATTATAACATTATACATGATAAAATATGGTATTATTTTACCTTGCTCTTGAAATTTTCTGCCGACTTTTATCAAATCACTATTTGAATTTGGATTAAAATCATATACATCTGTTATCAATAAATCAATATTTCCTTGTTTATTAATATGCATAAATTTAATATCTGCCTTACCTAATGCATTATAAAAATTTTCATCCTTGAATTTTAAACTGCCCTCAACAATTAATCCATTTTTCATCTTTTTAATCGATGAAGTCAATAATTTCATAAAAGCAGGTTCTTTAAGCAACACCTTGGATAATCGTTTGGGAGAATCCGATTGTGCATTAATATATATACCTTTTGTAGAATTTAATATTTTTTCTTTTTCCTCAAATGAAACTTTATTTAATTCTAATTGCCGTGTTATTTTATCCTTAAAATAATTTCTTAAATCAGAACTAACTTCTTTATAATTATTAAATATAAGATTTTCTTTTGCATAATCAGTATTCATATAACATTCCGATTTAGACATAAGTAAATTTTCAGCCGTTTCAACCCCATATTCTCTCATTACTTGATATTTTACGAAAAAATTTTTATCAATATTATTTATAGTGTACTCGTATATTTTTTTCTTTGAATTACTTGAACAATATGCCCTTATTGCATGCCCGATAGGAGCTGCACCGCCCGTCATTTCTCCATATTTGGAATATTTCATATCAGGATACAAAATTTCAGCTCTTCGCAACATTTTTTCTTCATCAGACAAATTTCGTTTTATTGTTGAAACACTTGCATTACTGTTTGAATTATGTGCCGCTCCGCAAGTTCTTATATATGATGAAACTACCGTTCCGTCACTTTTTGTATACCCGTTAACCACGTATGAGCCGACACAACCATTACTCTTTTTTGTCATTCTATTTCTCCTCTCTTAACTGCAATACCACAAAAAATCTATATAACCATTAGTCTGACTTTCTTAAAACCACCCCTGTATTTTCATTATGAATCTTTTTTTATCTTTTTCAACCTCAACCACACTTTTTAGGTATTTTTTACATTTTTAAAGAGAATTAAAAACATGATGCCTACATGATTTTAACTTTTTGTAAAATTTTGTAAAGCTACAATTAGCTGCATCAATTTTATTTAAATGCAAACAAAATATTAAAATCTAAATTTAAAATATAAATAAAACTCGTAAAAACCGACAAAATAACTATTTATAAAATTAATTTTTTCTGAATATTAAACAATTCCAATGTATTTTCCATAAGCATTGCAATTGTCATCGGTCCGATTCCTCCGGGGACAGGTGTAATATAAGAAGCTTTATTTTTTACATTTTCAAAATCAATATCACCGCAAAGTCCGTTTTCGGTTCTATTAATTCCGACATCAACTATTATCGCCCCTGATTTTACATAATCAGCCGTAAACAACTTAGCACAACCAACTGCAGAAATAATTACATCCGAATTTAATGCCAATTCTTTTAAATTTTTTGTTTTACTGTGTGCCATTATAACCGTTGCATTTCTACGTTGCAACAACACTGATACAGGCTTGCCTACAATATTTGAGCGTCCTGCCACCAATACGTTTTGCCCCTCTAATTCAATATTATAACGGTCTAATAATTTAATTATACCTTTTGGGGTACAAGGATAAGCATAAGGAGTATAACCGAGAGCTAATCTGCCGAAATTATATGATGTAAAACCATCAACATCTTTTATCGGGTCAATAGCTTCAATAATTTTTTGTTGATTAATATGCTCAGGCAACGGCAATTGCACTAATATAGCATTTATTCCGTTATCTTCATTTAAAATATAAATATGTTCAAGTAAATTTTCTTCGGTAATATCAGAGGAAAGAGGAATAACTACAGACTCAAAGCCTAAATACCGTGCCTTTTTTTGTTTATTTCGAACATATATTTCACTTGCCGAATTATTTCCGACCAATATAACCGCAAGCTTAGGTTTCGTTTGATAATTTTCAACCGAAGTTTTAATATTTTCTATAATTTCAGCAGCACAAGCTTTTCCGTCTAGTATTACAGTCATCTTACATCCTCTTGTTGCGGAATATTTAACCTGTAATAAAGTTGCTCAAGCGCATTTTGCACCACTTGAGATTCTTTGGAAATTCGCTTATTTTTAAGTTCCCCGTCAAGAGGAATTGTACCTAATGTTGTAAGTTCATACTTATTTAATAATTCCAAAGACGGCTCAATATCTTGTTTATCAACTTTATTTAAAATTACACCAAGTTGTTCGCCTGCAGCATATTTTGCACTATATTCTTCTATCCTTTTTGCAAGTTGAATAGAAGCTTCATTCGGCCTTGCAATTACCAACGTAACATTAATCGGTATATCAACCAATTGATACAAATATTTTAAATCAAATTCACAATCAAAAATAACATAATCATATCGAGAAATAAGTTTAACAAGCGCATCATTAATTTGCTTTGTAATCGGACATCGACAATCTTTAGAACCGATTAACCATGAAACAATTATATCGGTATTATCATCCAAAGGAACTAAAATATCTTCAAGCGCCCATTCAATAAATTCTTGTTTTGACATATTTTCGGGAATGCCCGTTTTATATTCATGTTTCCCGCTACGAATACCGTAAATTGTTTGACGAATATCTTTTCCGAAACTATGTGCCAATTCCGACGTTAAATCATTATCAAAAAGCAAAAAAGTCTTATCAGGATGTTTTTTTTGCAAAACATGCCATAATGCTTTTGTAACGGTAGTTTTCCCGCTTCCGCCTTTACCTGCGACGGCAATTGAAATTGTCATTTAAATCTCCCGATGAATTATTATTGTTTTATTATATCAAAACATTACCCAAATATGCAATTATAGCGTACAACGATATTGAAGTGCCTGCGCAATATGAGATACCAGAATATTTTCACTTCCGTCCAAATCAGCAATCGTTCGAGATAATTTTAAAACTCTGTCATAAGCTCTTGCCGATAAATTAAACTTTCTAACCGCACCTTGCAATATTTCTGAACCCGCTTTATCTAAATTACAATATTTCTTGATTAACTTAGGTGTTAATTCGGAATTAGTATATATACCCATTCCTTTATATCTTTCGAGTTGAATATTTCTTGCCTTAACTACTCTTTCTCTTATTTGTTCGGAAGTTTCAGCCTGCTCCGTACTTTTTGACATAAGTTCATCCAAATTAAGCCTTGGAACTTCAATAACCATATCAATCCTATCAAGCAAAGGTCCTGATAATTTTGAACGATATTGTTTTATTTGATACTCTGAACACGTACAAGGTTTTTCACTATCACCTAAATATCCGCACGGGCATGGATTCATTGCACCTAACAATATAAAATCCGACGGAAACTCCAATCTCATTTTTGCTCTTGCAATAACTATTTTGCCATCCTCTAACGGTTGACGCAAAACCTCCAAAACATTCCTCGGGAATTCAACAAACTCATCCAAAAACATAACTCCCCTGTGCGCAAGCGTAATTTCCCCCGGTTTCGGAACCGTACCACCTCCGATTATACCTATTGCAGAAGCGGTATGATGTACACTTCTAAAGGGACGTTTTGTTATTAAAGGCTGATTTGGATTTAACAAAGAACTTATACTGTATATTTTTGTAAGTTCTAAAGACTCTTCAAATGTCAAAGGCGGCAATATTGACGGAAAACATTTTGCAAGCAGAGTTTTACCCGACCCCGGTGAACCCGACATCAAAAGATTATGCGCACCCGCCGCCGCAATTTCCATCGCTTTTTTCGCTTTAACCTGCCCTTTTACATCTTTAAAATCAAAACCAACGGCAACTTGAGAATTTTCTTGCATATAATCCGAAATATCCGTTACAGTAGGTTTAATTTCAACATGTTCAGGAGTATCAACATTAAAATGATTAACCAACTCAACAAGATTTTTTGCACCGATTATATTTAACCCTGTAACAATTGCAGCTTCTTTCGCATTCTCATAAGGAACTACCAATGTTTTTATTCCTTGTTCCAAAAGTCCCGCTGCAATCGGCAAAACCCCGTTTACCGCTCTTATTGAACCATCTAAAGACAATTCACCTATAAACGCAATATCCTTAAATTCAGTTCTTGAAATAGTACCGTTTTTAATCAAAATACCAATAGCTATCGGCAAATCATAATAACTACCCATTTTTTTTATATCAGCAGGTGCAAGATTAACAACAATTTTCTTATTCGGAAAATCATAACCCGAATTTTTTATTGCACTTCGAACCCTTTCTCTCGCCTCGGTAATCGAAATATCGGGCAAACCTACAATCGACACCGATGGCAACGAATTATTGACATCAACTTCAACTAAAATTTTATATACATCAAGCCCTATTACCGTTGCGGTTAATATTTGAGAAATCACGTTTTTGCCTCTTTAATTTAGTAAGTATACCATTGAATGAAAACTATAAGCAAATAATTTTTGTTAAGTTATGTAAAATTATGTTTCAAAACACGCATTAAAATTTTTTTACAAACATTAAAGAAGTGTGAGATTTAAAAAATCTAAACTGAACAACTATCTACCAAAACTAACCTAGTTAACGCTCTTGTAAAAGAGCCTTTTTTTTGCAAATTTTAAGACATTCTTGAAAATACTTCAACCTCTAAAGAATCCGTTGTGTTAGCCAAAAAATAAGCACTTGAAGCTATCATAGACGCATTGTCCGTACAAAACTTCATTTCAGGTGCATAAATTTTATATCCCGATTCTCTTAAAGCAAATAATTTTCTGCGTATTTCGGAATTAGCAGCCACACCGCCCGCTAAAACAATAGTCTTAGCTCCTATATTATCAGCCGCTTTTTTTGTTTTCTTGAACAGTACAGAACTTACATTTTCTTGAAAACTTGCGGCAATATCTTCTATCGGCAACTTTGAATTTTCTTTCTTTAATTTTTGAATCAATTGCAATGTCGCCGTTTTCAAGCCCGAAAAACTAAAATCGAATTCATTGTGTAATTTTGCTTCAGGTAATTTAAAAGCAAAAGGATTACCATTTTTTGCTATTTTATCAAGATTTACTCCCCCCGGATAAGGTAGTCCGATTAATCTTGCAACTTTATCATAAGCTTCCCCGATAGCATCATCTATAGTTTCTCCGATTATTCTTTGTTCCAAATAACTTTTTACTTCAATTATTTGCGTATGTCCGCCGCTTATAAGCAATGCAACAAAAGGCGGTTTTAAATCAGTATTCAAATAATTAGCGCAAACGTGAGCATTTAAATGATTTACACCTATAAAAGGTTTATCATAAGCAATTGAAAGTGCTTTTCCCGCATTCATTCCGACAAGTAAAGACCCTACAAGCCCCGGTCCGACCGTTGCAGCAAATGCCGTTATATCATTTGCGCTTAAACCTGATTGTTCAAAAGCTTGCGCAATCACAATATTAATTGCTTCCAAATGTTCCCTTGCCGCAACTTCAGGAACAACTCCGCCAAACTCAATATGAGTTTTTATTTGAGAAGCCACTACGTTTGATAAAACCTCTCTACCGTTTTTAACAATTGCCGCAGCCGTTTCATCACAACTTGATTCAATTGCAAAAATTATATTATCTTGTTTACTGTCAGGACCTATCATTACCTGTTTATCGCTAATCGGACATTTAAATTCTCTTAAATTCATCTTTTTCTCCAAAGTCTTTATTACATCATAACACTAAAAATTATTAATATAATTTAATGTTTTTGACTTAATACATCTATTTGTTGTCTAATATAAAATGTCTAGACATGAGTAAAATAAGAAATGTACATAAAAGAGCTTGAAGTAGATAACTTTAAATCTTTTGCCAATGATATAAAAATTCCGTTCTTAAAAGGATTTACAACAATTTCAGGTCCAAACGGTTCGGGAAAAAGCAATATCATTGACTCAATACTTTTTGCACTTGGGCTTACGAGCGCAAGAAATTTGCGTACCGAACAATTATCAGATTTTATTTCTACTCATAATAAAAGAAACGAAGCATTCGTCAAAGTAGTTTTTGAACCTGAAAATGATACGGAACAAGCAATTTCGGTTGCAAGGAAAATCAGAAAATCATCGCAAGGTTTCAACAGTATTTACTATTTAAACGACCAAATCTCAACATTAACCGAAATTCACACTCAACTTGAAAAATATCGCATTACACCAAACAGTTATAACGTTATGATGCAAGGCGATGTTATGAGCATTACAAATTGTTCTACCGTTGAAAGACGTAAAATTATTGATGAAATAGCAGGCATTGCAGATTTTAACAGACGTATAGAAAAAGCACAAAACGAGCTTTTAACGGTTGAAGAAAGAGTTGAAAATGCAAATCTAATCTTGACGGAAATTGAATCTTCAATCGAGCGATTAGCGCAAGAAAAAGAAACTGCGCTTAAATACCAAAAATTAAAAACCGAAAAATTTCAACTTGAAAGCCAAATGACCACAGTCAAATTTTTTGATATTAAAAGAAATTTAGAACTGGCACACCAAAATATTTTAGAATTTACGAAAAAGAAAAAAGATGAGGAAAACAATTTAAAAAAATTAGAAACTTCTCTTTTAGAAATAAGAAAAAGATACAATGAGATTTCCGAATTAGTAAAAAACAACGGAGAAGCAGAACAAATAGAAACAAAAAAAGCTTTGGAAGAATTAAAAGGTCAAATTTCACGTAAAAATTTGGCTATAAGTTCCGTAGAAAAAACCATACACGATAACCTTAGAACCATAGAAAACTCTAAAAACGGAATTGAAAATCACAAAGAAAAAATAACAAAAATTAATATTCAAATAGAAGAAAAGAAAACTCAAATTTCCGAAATCGAAAAAAATATAAAAATTCAAGAAAAAGAATTAACAAGAATTTTGGAAGAAGTATCCGGATTGAATAAAAATGCGGATAAACAACTTGAAGAAAGAAACAATCTAAAAAAAGAACTTGAAAAATTAAAAGAAGAAGAATGGGCGGTTAAATCCGATTCAATTCCGCTTGAAACAGAATTGGCAATTTCTAAAAAAGATGTTGATAATGCGAAAAAATCATTAAACGAACTGTTGGAATTTAAAGCTAATTTCAAAAATAATCAAGATAAATTAATGTTACAGGTTGAAGAATTAACAAAAGAACAAAATGATTACAAACTTGCACAAGAAAATGTAATGTACAATCTTGATAAAAACAAAAATGAAATATCCGATTTAATGTATGATATTCAAGCGGCACAAAAAAAGATTTTCACCCTTGAAGCACAAAAAAGCACATACGAAGAAATAAATTTAGGCAAAGCAATTGAGTCAATTTTAAAAGCAAAAATAACGGGAGTACACGCTCCGTTATTGCAATTAGGCAAAGTAGACAAACAATATGCGACTGCTCTTGAAGTTGCCATGGGCGGAAGAATGAAGAATATCGTAGTTGACGATGAAGACGTGGCAAGAGTTTGTATTGATTATTTAAAATCGGCAAGAGCAGGAAGTGCAACATTTTTGCCGTTAAACAGACTCAAAAAAGCTCCGTCCTCGCTAAAAATTCCGAAAGAAAAAGGTGTTATAGACTTCGCCGTAAATTTAATCGATTTTGAAGATGAATACATTGATGCATTTTTCTATGCACTCGGCGAAACGCTTATCATTGAAGACTACGATTGCGCAAAAAAATTAATAGGCAAATATCGCTTAGTTACACTTGACGGCAGTTTATTCGAAAAATCAGGTGCAATTACAGGCGGTGACAGACAAAATACAGGACTTAAATTTAGTCAAAATCAAGATGAAGAATTAACGAAATTCAAAAAACGTTTTGCTCAACTTCAAGAACAATATGCAAAACTCGGAAATACAACAAAAGAACTTGAACAGAAACAAGATAAAATAAGAACAAATTATTCCAATACAATAACGGCACTAAACAGTGCAAAAATTGAATTGAATAATTTAAATAAAAATGCACAAACAAATCAACAAAAAATTGAAGAAGCACAAAATATAATAAAAAACTCCGAACCTAAAATTATAACCATTGAAAAAAAATTAGAAAAATATGAAGAAAAGCTTGTTGATTTGAACGACAAAATGCTTGTATTGCAAGATAAAATTGCAGAAATTGAAAGTAAAATGACAGAAGGCGAACTAAAAAAATTAAAAGAAATGACCGCTGCCATCGAAAATCAAATTAAAGAATATCAAAATAAAATTCTTAAATGCAATAACGAAATTAATGAAGCCAACAGAGATATTGACTTCAACAATGAACTTATAAAAGCAAAAGAAGAACAAATTCAAAGACTTATCAAAGATAATGAAATCGGCGAACAAGATAAAATTAAATATTCTTCCGAAATTAAAGAAATAGAAATTAAAACACACGAATTAGAAGAAAAAATCAAAATTTTAGGCGAAAGATTAATTGAACTTCAAACCCAAAGAGATAAAATTCAAGACGAACTTCTTAACGCTGAAACTCAAAAAAATAAAATAACAAACGAAATTGCAAAAATCGGAGAACAAGTTGAAGCATTCAAGACAAGAAGAAAAGAACTTGAACCACAATTAGAAACAATTCAAACGGAATTAAAAGAAAATAATATCGACATCAACCTTATCGAACCAACCGAAATTTCAACGGAAGAAATTACAAACAAAATTCAACGTTTACAAAAACGCATGGAAGATATGGAACCTGTCAATATGCTCGCAATTCAAGCTTATGATGAAGTAAAAACCAGACAAGAAGAGAAAAAAGAGCAAATAGAAACACTGACAAACGAACGCAAACAAATTCTCGACAAAATGAACGGTTACGAACAAATCAAAAAAGAAACATTTATGAAAACTTATGACAACATAAATGCGAATTTTATTGATATTTTTGGTAAACTATCAGAGGGAGAAGGAAAATTATTACTTGAAAACCCCGAAAATCCGTTTAACGGCGGTTTAACAATTCAAGCTCAATTAAGAGATAAAACCAAACAAAAACTTGGTGCATTATCCGGCGGCGAAAAATCGTTAACAGCATTGGCTTTTGTATTCGCAATTCAAAAATATTTACCTGCGCCGTTTTATGCATTAGACGAAGTTGATGCTAATTTAGACGGTATAAATGTTGAAAAATTAGCCGAAATCATTCAAGAACAAGCGAAAAATACGCAATTTATAGTAGTTAGTCACCGCAAACCTATGATAGAATCAGCTAACAGAACAATAGGTGTGACTCAAAAAGAACATGGTAAAACCCGAGTTACGGGTGTAAAGTTTAGGGATTAATAAAAAATGCTAAATCCGAAAGATAACAATAATTTTTATATAAAAAGTTCGACCGAAACTTATAAAACAGATTTGGAGTTTAGTCCCAATTCGCTTTTAAATACACCGTCCGAAGAACTCGACGGGATAGAAGTTCTTGTTCAAATGGCAAAAATGGGAAAAATTGACCCTTGGAATATAGATATAAGCGATATTGCAGATAAATATATGATGCACATTGCGCAAAGCAAGTCAAACAACCTAAGATTATCGGGTAGAACTTTGTTTTTCTTGGCTGTATTATTAAAACTTAAATCCAATATTCTTGTAGGCATTGACCCTACGGAATTTGACATCAGAAATGAACCAATTCTAGACCCAGATGAAATTGATGATCCGTTTCCACCGGAAGACCCTTATGCGGATTTTCCCGATAACGTTATTCCTATTGAAAATATTATTCAACGAAGAAC
>CAZGRH010000048.1:0-9860 GCA_964527005.1 uncultured Muribaculaceae bacterium
AGGGGAATTTTGAAAATAAAATAATTTTATTAAAGTAAAATAATTTTGTTGCGGATGTAAAAAACAATATGAAGTTTTTAATTTTTCTATTTCAGATTTGGCTTTTTGAAATCTGTAATCTGCGAAGCGTAGAAACATCAATCCCAATACAGGAGTAAAAAATTCATTATATTTTAAACTTGAATTCACACACAAATCATCTGCGGTTTTCCAAAGTTTATTTTGAAAACCTCTTATATCAAAAACCATACTTGAAATTACTTTAACAGAATGATTATACAGTCATAATTAAAATAGTTAATTAGAACTTATACCGAGTATTAAATTGTAATACCCCAAAAACAAACTTCAATTATTTAATTTTTCAGATAAAATATAACCTCTATCAATTAATTCAATACCTAAGCCGTTATTTTTTATTTCATCTATGGCATAACGAACTAAATCCAAAATATACTGCGGAATATTTTCTTTATTTTGTTCATACCACATCATTTCAACGTCAAGAGCAAGAATTTTAATGCCGTATTCTTTAGATTTATTTATCCAAGCATTAATTTCTTCTTTCGAATCATTAAAATCCGGAATAATAATATATTTTGTTTTAACTCTGTCATTACAAGGTTGTACCGCTGCATATTTTTTTATAGAATCCCAAACTGTATCATAAAAATCTTTACGTTTAATTTTAATAAATGTTTCTTTAGTTCCGCTATCAACAGAAACAACTATGTTAATTTTACCGAGTTTAATACCCTCTTCGACAACTTTAGAATATCTTGAAGCATTAGTAAGAACTCTTATATTTGATAAATCGTAATCAATAAACAACTTAATCAAATCATCGAACTCCGGCGCAAAGCAAGGTTCACCGCCCACAATCGTTATATGTCCGCCCTTGCGCAAGTATCCTTTTTCAGCCATATCTTTCATTACAGGATACACATTATACCGTGGTCGAGAAGAATAATCATTTAAACTGCAATAAACGCAATGCTCATTACAAGTTGTCCAATTGTTAAAATTAATAAATGAAATATAATCTTGATTATCCCATTCTTTTTCTTTTAAATAAATGCAATTCTTACATTCCGGTATAATTTGACCTTTTTTCATTTGATTACGATAACTTCTTTTTATAGAAAAGAAGTTTTTCCAATCAATTTTTTCACCATGATAATTATCTAAAAATTTTTTATAACCTTTATCAGGCGGAATTCTGCAACAAAAATTAATACTATCAACAAAAAAATCTAATCCGTGTTCAATTAAATCACAACTGACATATTTTTTATTTTTATTAAAAAATAATCTTAACATTCTATTAAACCTCTTATATCATCAATTGAAGAATTTATATAAAATCTTTTAAATTCATTAATTTCACTCAATTGATAATCCAATTCTTTAAAAGTATCAGCTTGTTTTATTTTAGATAATTCAGCAGAGCGCATATCTGATATTTTATAATTTTGTTCATCAATTTTTGTCAAAGAAATCATTCCGACTTCAGCGAACAAAATTAACGCCTTTTCAACTGTTTCACAAGTAACAACCAAAGCATCAGATAACCTTTTTATATTTACAATCCCGTCTAAAGAAGAAATGCAATATCTCAACATGCCTGATAATTTAGAAACAAACATTTCAATTGTAATTTCAGCAAAATTAAAATTCATTAAATGTACAATTTGCGGATTTATTTCTTTTACGATTTTAGAAAAATTTTCATCACTTAGCGGGCAATCAAAAAACATTAATTGTTCCGCTTCGTTTGGAATTTTATCAAAAGTAAATAATTTATCACTGATATTTTCAGGAATATTCAATGATTTTACGGTTTGCATATTATTAACATAGATAGCTGTTGTTTTTTTTGTTACAGCAACATACTCTAAAACTTGACTTAAAATATCTTTTTTATTTCTATGATCAAGAATTTTTATTTGTTTTTCCGTTTGATATTTTATTTGGTCAGAGTGAATATCGCTAAGCATTAATTGAATATTAACCTCACCGTTAAAAGTATTTATTTGAGGAGAAAATAAAATATCAATCAACGAATTCTCACTTACATTAAAATCCGGATAATTCCACTTTACACATTGAAGCATATTTGAATTATCTTTATTTACAAACAATTTTAAATGATTATTATTTTGTCCCATCATTTTATATGATTTTAAAATCAAATCTTTCATAATAAACAACGGAGCAGGATTTGCAGCACCAAACGGTTGTAATTTATCAATAATTTTAACCGTATCCGAATTAATTTCTTCAGGCTCAACAATCATATCCGCAGAAACTTTAACGGTATTAAAATCTATATTCCGTGAAAATTCATCAATAGTCTTATTTAATGCAATTTTAAAATCATTAAACTTTATTTTTGTTTCATCAAAAGAAAAACCTGCCGCCATTTTATGACCGCCAAATCCCTCAAATTTTTCTTTATGCTCACATAGCACAGAATGTATATTAATTCCGTCAATACTTCTGCAAGAACATCTTATTATATTAGGGTTATTTACATCTCTTGTCATTAAAAACGTCGGTTTATTATACTGTTCCACAAGCTTAGAAGCAACAATTCCTATAATACCGACATGCCGGTCTTCTTCCAAAATAATAATACTTTTTTTATTAGAGGACTTCTCAGCCAAATAAACCGCTTTAACCTTATCAAAAACTTCATCACAAAGAGTTTGTCTTAAAGTATTTAAATCATTTAATGTTTTAACCGCAACATTTATTGTTTCTTTATCTTCCGATACGAGAAGTGAAATCGCCGTATACGGAGTTTCCAATCTTCCTGCCGCATTCAATCGAGGAACAATCGTAAACGCAACATTCTCCGAAGTTAAAGAAGGAATATTTTGCATACCGCTTTGCACTAAAAGTTCTTGAATGCCTGTATGTTTACCTGCCCTGATTAACTCCAAACCCATTTCAACAAGACTGCGATTTTCACCTATAAGTTCAACAAGATCACCTATTGTACCGATAGCGACTAAAGGTAAAATCTTATTAACAAAATCTTGTTTATGAAATTCTTCAAGCAAAGCACAAGCAACTTTAAATGCAACGCCAACACCCGCTAAATAATTTAAATTTTCTATTGTTTCCATCTGCAAATCAGCTTGCAAAGCATTTGGCGCTTTAGGATTAATTATAGCAAACGCACTTGGCATAATTTCAGGGGATTCATGGTGATCAGTTATAATAACATCCGTCTTAAATCCTTTTGCGAATTTAACCTCCCGAACATCTGAAATACCGCAATCCACGGTTATAATTAATTTTGTTTTCTTTTTCGAAATTAAATTAACTAAAGCTTTTGTGTTTAAACCGTGACCTTCCGTTGCTCTATCAGGCAAATAATAATCAACATCAGCACCTATTTCTTTTAAAGTAAGATATAATAACGAGCAAGAAGTAATTCCATCCGCATCAAAATCTCCAAAGACAGTAATATGTTGATTTGTTTCAATTGCATTTTTTATTCTTTGCACTGCCTTTTGCATGTCAACAAATGCATAGGGAGATGATAATTTCATTTTTAAAGGATTTAAGAATTCTTGTATTTTTTGAGAAGTATTTATTCCTCTGTTTGCTAAAAGCGTTGCGAGTATTTTATTGTTCCCGCAAGCTTGAAGAATTTCTTCCGTTATCTTTTCTTCTTTTACCTCCCAATGTTTACGGATTTGCATAATTAATTATATTTCTTCTTCATTTTCATCAGTCGGTTCATCTAATAAATCAATTTCACCGGAAAGCGCAAGTTCTTTTTTTAATTCTTCTATATCTTTGTCCGATTTAATTTTTTCTATAACAATTTTCGCCATTTCTTTTGCAAGTATTTTTTGAGTTTCAACAGGCGAATTTTGCAGAATATTTATTGCTGCTCTAACAGTTCTGTCAATATCATACCATCTTGAATTTGCCGTTGTATCCATACCTTCTTCAACTGCTTCTATAATATCGTTAACATCGGTAAATTCACTATATGCCATATTATGTTCAGCAATAATTTTAATTAAATTTAACGCAACTTTAATTTGAGTTTCATCATCCGATGCTTCAAGAGTTTTCATAGATCTGGATAAAATCGGATCTTTGTCATACCATCTTCTTCTTTTATTATTATACTCTTCTCGCATAGGATACCTCTCTTTTTATACTAACCGTTCTTATATTTTACCCCAAATTCGCAATTTGGGTAACTCCATAATATATTATTTTTTGCACAAGCTATTTTACACGCTCCGCACTCCAAACAATTTTCATATCGAATTATCAATGTATTATTCACACTATCCCACTCATAAACATTCGCAGGACAAATATATAAACAACATTTATCTTTGCATTTTTTGCAAACATCATTATCAACTTTTAAATGACTTTCATTACCTTTATTATATTTTAAAGTTCCTAATTTATCATTTATATTCATTTTTTAAAACACTTCTCCAACGCAAAAAAACCTAACGGTATTGATTTTAAAATTACACCGCTTTTTATTATTTTAAAAAGAAAATCTCTGTATTTTTTTCGTTTTGAAATTCCATCCGCATTTGTAAATAAATCAAAAAATTCACAAAGCAATGCGGGATATAATTTCGTTATTGTATTTATATGTTTTTTTATAAAAGGAATTGTATTTTTATGAGTGGATAAATCTTGAATAACGACACTGTTCTTTAACTTCTCATAATACAAAGATAAAGTTGCAGCCGAATAATCGCAATTATCAAGCGCCAAAATTGCCGTTTCGCCTGCTAATTTTCCGCTAAGCATAGCAAGATTTGTTCCCTCCATGTGAATATTATTAACAAACATCGCCGCATCACCGACAACCATAACTCTGTTGTCGTAAAGTTTCGGCATTGCCGACAATCCGCCCTCGGGAATTAAATGCGCACTATATTCTATAACTTCACTATCTTTAATATATTTTGCAATTGTTGGATGAGATTTTAATTCATCTAAAAGTTCATAAGGCGTTTTCTTTAATTTTTTTAACTCATCAAGCCCGACTCCGTATCCCAATGAAATACTGTCTTGATTTGTATACATAAAACCTAAAGCCATCATCTCTTTTAACGGGCCGCCAATAATTTTACAAGCGCAACCCTCATTTTCATTAAGATTAAAACGGTCATTAAGTCTTTGTTTGGGAAGTTTAAACACCTCTTTTACATTTAATGTAACATCGGAATCCTTTATATCACTCCTTAATCCTATTTGTTTTGCCAATAAAGAATTAACTCCATCCGCAATAATAACTATGTTCGCATAAAATTTTTCAAATTCTGATTGAATACCGACAACCTTGCCATTTTCAATCAACAACTCTTTAACCAATGTTTTCGGCGCAAAATAGCCTCCAGCATTTTTTACTTGTTCAACACACCACGAATCCCATTTTGAACGTATTACGGAAAAAGCTTTATGATCATTATTGAGAGTATATCTATATTCAAAAGTAGTAGAATCTTTTTCTGTCAACATAAATATTTTTTGAGCAATAACAGATTTTTCAATCGGCGCAGATTCCCAAAAATTCGGAAAAATTTCAGCCGTTTGTTTAGCATAAATTGCACCGCCAAACATATTTTTATCACCAGCTTTGTCACTTCTGTCGACGAGAAGCACCTCTTTCCCTGCTTTTGCCAACGTCATTGCGGCACTTACACCGGCGGGCCCCGCACCTATAACTATTACATCTGTTTTATTTTCCATTTTACCCTCTTGCATTACTTTATTATATACATATTTAAGAGTTATTCGCAAGGTCAATTAAGATTATTAACTTATTTGATTATACTTTGAAAGAGTTTTAAACTAAATATATGAAAAAGCTTAGTTTATTGGTAATTTTCGTTTTTTTATTTATTCCTTTGCAAGCATTTGCACGGTTAAATATTTTACACCCAAATAAACAAACAATTACCGTAAATTCCCCACATACATTTATTGTCGGAAATACCGATAAAAATGCAAAATTATATATAAACTCAACTCCCGTAAAATTGTGGGAAAACAATTTCTTTGTTTACACCGTTCCTTTAAACACCGGAAAAAATGAAATAAAAATATTATCAATCAAAGACAAAATTAAAGAAGAAAAATCTATTATTGTTATTAATAAGCCTTGTGAAACAATTATTTCTACACAGTTAAAAAATGAAAAAATTGACAATAAAATTTTTAAAACAAAAACGACAAATAATCGTGCAACTATTAGAAAAGAACCGTCTACGGATGCAAAAAGAGTTATTGATTTGGATAAAAATGTTATTTTATACACACAAAGCGAAAAAAATAATTATTATAAATTACATAACACCTACGGCGATAATTATTGGATTCATAAATCCAATGTTGAAAAACCCCAAAAAGTTAATCACATAAAAACTGCGAAACTGAAAAAAACAACAAAAAACGAAGATGATTTATACAATTATCAAAAATTTCACCTTACAAAACCTGTTTTTTATACTTTAAATAACATTAACAATAATGTAATTTTAAAACTTTACGGAATAGAAAACGAAGAAAATAATATTTATGAATATATTTTTAGTTTTGATAATAAAATTTTAGGCTATGAAGCATACTATAATAAAAATAACTTAATTTTCAAATATGCAAAATCACCAACAATCAAAAATAAAGCAGAACCGCTAAAAGGGATAAACATCCATCTGGATGCGGGGCACGGAGGCAACAACCTTGGCGCATTAGCTCCCGACGGAATACTTGACGAAAAAGACTTAAATCTTTTAATTGTAAAAAATTTATACTTATTATTACAACAAGCAGGAGCAAATGTAAGTATTACCCGCAATAGTGACACGGATACCGATTTATATAAACGAGTTAGTTTTGCGAAACAAAACAATGCTTTAATATCTTTAAGCATACATAATAATTCTTTACCTTACGGTAAAGACCCTTATTATACCCACGGAACGGAAACTCATTATTATAACGAAAACGCAAAAGAATTGGCGGAAATAATAACCAATAATCTTTCAAAAGATTTGAAATTAAAAAATAACGGAATTCACAAATCAAGTTTTGTTTTGACCCGTTCAACAAATCCTGTTTCCGTCCTCATTGAGTGTGCGTATATGATATATCCGGAAGAATATATTAAACTTAAAAACCCAAATTTTCGAAAAGAAATTGCGCAATCAATAAAAAACAGTTTAGAAGAATTTTTACTTTTAAATAACTGATAACATTTAATAATAATCTGATATAATTTATTTATGCTGATTAAATTACTGGAAATTCAAAATTTTAGAAATTACGAAAATATAAAAGTTGAATTTAATTCAAAAAAAATATTATTTGTAGGAAAAAACGCTCAAGGAAAAACTAATCTTCTTGAATCTATTTATTATATAGCGACATTGAACTCTTTACGTGCCAAAAATGATAGCGAATTAATAAAATGGAATGAAAATTTTTGCAATATTAAAGCAGAAATTCAAAAATTTGATATTAACGTAAATCTTGAAATTATTATTAATCCGCCACAAAGAAAAAAACTCAAAGTTAACGGATTATCAAAAAGTAAATCATCTGAATTTATCGGAAATATATCTGCAGTATGCTTTACAACAAATGATTTATTATTACTAAGAGGAACACCCGACGACAGAAGAAAATGGCTTGATTTGGCAATCAGTCAAATTTTTCCGACATATAACGAATATTTATCAAAATACAATAAAATAAGAATTCAAAAAAATAATTATCTGAAAAATTTAAAAGGAAACCTAAATACAAATACCGCTATGCTTGATGTTTGGAATGAACAACTGGCAATAACGGGCAGCAATATCATTTTCATAAGAATAAATTTTTTACACGAAATACAAAAAATAGCACAATTAAAACATAAAGAAATTTCAACAGGCGAAATTTTATCAACTGTATACAACTCTTGCATAATAGGAGATGTTTACACCGGAGAAAAATTCACGAAAAATAATGAATTTATTTTAAAAAACTTTAAAGAAAAACTTGAAGAAAAAAAACAAGAAGAAATCATAAGAGGACAATCAATAACAGGTCCTCACCGAGATGATATTTCATTTTTTATAAACAATAATGACTCTAAAAAATATGCATCACAAGGACAACAACGAACAATTGTACTCTCGCTAAAACTTGCAGAACTGGAATTAATTAAAAATAAAATTAATACAAATGCGATTTTACTTTTGGATGACGTGCTGGCCGAACTCGATGACTTACGCCAAAATTACCTGTTAAATGCAATCGGCACGGAAACACAAACAATAATAACATCAGTTGATACTTTGCATTTTAAAAACGAATACTTAAAAGATGTTGAAATTTTTGAAATAAAAGAAAACTCAATAAACAAACTACAAATCTAATTTATTTATAACAAGCGGAGTTAATAAGTCCCACGCTTTTTCATTAGGATGACAACCATCACTAATATTGTATTCTTTAGCACGTAAATTAACATCCGTCATTGACGGAATAAATAGAACTTTAAAACCGTTATTTTGTAGCATTTTAATAAATTCGTCAGATTTATAAAAATCTTGATACAATATTACGACATATTTAGAGTTCTTCCAATGCTTTTGCATTTCATTTCGACTTTCAATAAAATGCTCAAGCGCAAAATTAAAATAATTTTTATAATTATACTTACTTAAAATAAAATTATTAACATAAAAATTGTGTAGTTCGGAAGTTATATATAACCTCTTTAAAATATTCAAATATTTATTCTTATCGGTAATTTGAACAAGATTACCGTCTTTTAACTTATACCTTAAATTTCTTTGCTCAAATAATAATTGACCTGATAAAAAATTCAAAACGTATAAACGCCTAAAATGATCCGCAATCATCATATACATTACATACTCGGGTTCGGGAACTTTTGAATAAAAATCCTGCATTCTTACCTGATATAACATTTGCTGAATTCCCCAACCGGAACAAGCACGGTTATACACAGGCCTTTTTGTCAAATTAGACAATTTATAATGAAACGACTGCTCCTTTTGCAACTCAAAACCAAATGCGAAAGAACACCCAAATAACACTATCGGCGGTTTCTTATATTCTACGCCAACGGGAAATCGCCCAAATTGCTTATCTTCATCAGGAAAATAATTTAAATTCAGAAAAAATTGTTTAACACCTGAATGAAATTTTACCGGCCAACTATAAACTATTCTTTCATGACGTAACTTTATCTTTGTATTTTCAACACCCCAAATTATGACTTCAAGCGTAAATAAAGCTACAATTATTAACAATAAATTTATTAAAATTATTTTAAACAATTTTACCATTATGAATTTCATTATATATGATTAAAAAATTATAAGCAAACAAAATCGGATGAAGAAATTACCTCATCCGATTTAAATATATAAACTTAAAATTTAAAATTAGAAGTTTAAACCTGCTTCTCTTGCTGCATCAGCTAATGCTGCAACTCTTCCGTGATACAAGAAACCGCCACGGTCAAATACAACATCAACAATACCTGCTTTTAAAGCTTTTTTTGCAATCGCTTCACCAACAGCTTTTGCAGATTCTATATTACCGCCATGATTTAAATCTTTTTTCATGTCTTTATCTGTTGAAGAAGCTGAAACTATAGTTACACCCTTTACATCATCAATAATTTGAGCATAAATATGTTTTGTACTTCTGTAAACCGCCAAACGAGGAGCTTCAGTTGTACCCGTTAATTTAGCTCTTAATCTTTTATGACGTTTTTGTGTTGCTGCTTTTTTGTTTGCTTGTTTAATCATTTTTCTTTCCTTTCACCCAAACCTTCTTGT
>CAZGRH010000049.1:0-9706 GCA_964527005.1 uncultured Muribaculaceae bacterium
AATGAATTCACCAAAAGATGTTAAAGTGGAAATAAAAACAATTAAAGTTTAAAATTAGCGTTTTTCTTCTTTGTACACAAAATCACGAGCGCAAGAAAATAAAGTTTTTGCTAAATTTGCATTATTTTCAAAATTAAAACCGGAATTTTGCAGCACTTGTTTTAATCGTGCTTCCCAAAATTCATATATTTCTTCTTCCGATACATCAAAAACTTGTGCTATGACTTTTACGGCTTCCCAATCCAGCGGTAACGGTCTTGCGCCTCTTAAAATATCAACAATTTCAAGTCTTTGTTTTCTGGGAAATGCTTTTAATAATTGTACGGTTGAAAGATTGCGTTCCTTTTGTTTCGTTCGTAAAAATTCAGTTGTTTCATCAATCATTATAGGGTCTTGAGGAATTTTATATTCTGTAAATTCTTCGGGTTCTATATCCATAACGGTTGCAATTCTCTCTAAAGTAGTACTTCTTGTTGAAAAAGGAATAGTTTCATCAATTAAGTTATAAACATAAGATAAAGTTACTCCAATCATTTGTGCAAAGTCTTTTTTATGAAGATTGGTATTTTCTAAAAAATTGAATAATTTTTCACTGCTTTTCATTGTTACTATTGAATTTTTTTTGTTTGTCATAATAATCTCCTGTTTTTTTTATATTATGATTATGGATAAAATTAAATTTTTAATTAGTAAGATGAATAAAATTATGGGATAATTTTATAAGCGGAAGGAAAATATCTATGAAACTAGTAATATGTTTAGGTAATCCAGGAAATCAATATGCAAAAACAAGACATAATGTCGGTTTTATGTTCGCAGATTTATTGGCGCAAAAACTGGGCGCAAGTTTTTCTCTTGAAAATAAATTTAAATCACAGATTGCCAAAACAGTATATAACAATGAAGCGATTTGGATTGTTAAACCTCAAACATTTATGAATTTATCAGGTGATGCTTTAGCTGCTTTGAAAAATTTTTATAAACAGGATATGAAAGACTTATTTCTTTGTTATGATGATATTTCTTTGGATTTAGGCAAAATAAGATTTAGAGCAAAGGGTTCGGATGGCGGTCACAATGGTGTTAAATCAATAATTGCGCATGCAAATACAAATGAATTCGCACGTATAAAAATCGGAATTGGTCCGCAACCTCCTTTTATAAAATCAGAAAATTTCGTTCTTCAAAATTTCTCAAATCAAGAATTTGAAACTTTAAAACAAGTACTTGAAAAAAGTACTGAGGCTTTTTTCTTTTTTTGTGACTCAAATGCGGATATTGCAAAAGTTCAAAATAAATATAATTAGTTTATTTGTAATATGTAAAAAAGAATTAATAACGATTGATTTTTTTTTATTTAAATATGATAATTTAATAAAGCAGGGAGGGTTGCATTATAAAACTCAGAAATTTATTAGTTACGTTTTTGACTTTTGTCAGTATTTCATCTTCCGTAATTGCAATGACTCCGGAAGCAAACAAGTATTATATTCATGCCTGTACGCTTGCAAACGCAGAAAGGTATGAAGATGCAATTGAATATTTAAATAAAGCTCTTTTGTTGTCAGAGGATGATGCTATTATTTATACAAAATTAGCGGGATTGTATTCAGAACTCGGACAATGGGATGAAGCCGTTAATTCTTATAAAAAAGCCTTAAAATTGCGACCTGATGATGCATTTATATATATTAGCTTAGGAAATATTTTTGAACAATTACAAGATTATAAAAGCGCCAATAATGCTTATATGCATGCAATGAAGATATTTCCTGAATATAAGTATAATTATTTGAATTTAGCAAGCGTAAAAACTAATTTAAAAGAAGATGATGAAGCAATAAAATATTATCAAATGTTTTTAAATTATTATCCGGATGCGTTGGATGCCAGAGAAAATATGGCTTCTATATACTTGCGTATGAATAAACCTGAAGATGCGGTTAAAATCTATAATGAAATTTATTTAAACGAGCCGAATAATTTCAAAGATTATTCAAACTATGGACTGGCTTTATATAGAATTTCCGATTTCGAAAATGCAAAAAATATCTTGTTAACTGCAATTGAAAAAAATAAAGATGATTATGTAGCAAGAGCAAACTTAGCTTATGTATATTTAGCTCAATCAAATGAAGAAGCTGCATTGAAAGAGTTTAATCAAGTTTTAATTACAAATCCTGATATGAATGCTATTAGGTTTGATTATGCAAATTTATTGGCAGAAAGAAAAAAATATGATGAAGCTTTAATTCAATATGAAAAATATTTGGAAGAAATTAAAGACAATGAAGTTGCTTATTTAAATGCGGGCATAATTTATTCTAAAAAAGGTGATTACAAAAATGCAATAAAAATTTTGGAAGAGGGTAAAAAATTATCACCTCGTAATCTCGAAATAAATAAAGAACTTTCTACCGCATATCATTTAGCTCAAGATTATGAAAAAGCTATTGGTGTATATGATTCTTTAATTACTGCCGAGCCGCAAAATATGGAATTTGTATTGAATAAAGGTATAGCACTTCATGCTCAAAATAAATTTGATGATGCGATTTCTTTATATAAAACAGTATTGGAAAAAGAACCTGATAACACTGCGGCAAAAGGATATATTACAAAAGCATATCTTGCAATCGGTGATTTAATGTTTAATAAAGAATCATACAGAAAAGCTGTTTCAGCATACGAAAATGCTTTAAAATATGAGCCTGAAAATCCATTAATATTAATTAATATAGCAAATTCTTACGAAAAATTAGGGTCAAGCGCAAAAATGACCGAGTATTATGAAAAAGCAATGGAAATTGCTCCTGAAAATAAAACGGTTTTAACTTCTTATGCAAAAACTCTTACAGAAAATAATAAGCCTGAAGAAGCAAAAATAGTTTATCAAAAGGCAATGATGGACACTAATACAACTATTGCGGATAAAGTTGAATTCTACGGTAATCTTGCGGATTCTTATTATAAAAAAAATGATTTTGAAAAAGCGTTGATTGAATATAATAATGCATTAAAAATTAATCCCGATGATGTTTCTATCAATATAAAAATCGGAAATACATATAAAAGTATGTCAAATCTCGATGAAGCAATTAAATATTATGATATAGCCATAAAATCAGGACCGAATAACCCCGATTCATATTTTAACAAAGGTTTATGTTATGCGGAATTAAACGAATTTGCACAAGCGAAAGAGTGTTTTAATAAAGTAATTGAATTAAAATCCGATTATGCTTATGCTTATTATGCCTTAGGCTTGACGTTTGAAAAAGAAACTGATTTACAATCGGCAATTAACAGTTATGAAAAATTTGTAGAATATACTTCTGACAAAACATTGAAAAATAATGTTTGGAATAAAATAAGTAATTTAAAGAAAAAACTTACTGTTAATGAAAAAGAAAATGACGGTTTACAAAAAATTAATAATGAAACAGTAGAAAAAAATATATCGGATACTAAAAAATAAGTTATTGTATAATGAAAAATTTTTCAATAATATTTTTGATTTTTGCTTGTTTATTGTTTTGTGGTTTTAAAAAATCTCAGAAACCTTATATATTAATGTCTTCAGGTACTGTTAACGAACAAAATTTGCAACGAGTCCAAAGAGTTTTTCCTGTAGGGCAAAAAATAAATTATGTACTGGTATTTCCCGATGGCGTAAAATATTCGGGAATTAGAGTTCATGTTTCCACTCAGAGTGATAAAGTAACAAATTTCGGTTTTTCAAAAATTTCCGCAAATGATATTTATATATCAAAAGGTGATAATATTTACCGTGATTATTTTATACCGAAAACCACGGGACATTATATATTACAATTTTTTTATTTAAATAAAAAAAACTATCCTTTTATACATGTTGAATTTGTGGTGAAATAATGTTTAATTACATAAAATTTATTATTCAAAAATTTCAATCAGCTAAATTTGTAAAAAAGGGTAAATGTTTAAAGTGCGATAATTGTTGCAGAAACATTTTACTTTATTCCGCTGAAAATATGCCTATAAAAACAGAGGAACAATTTAAAAATGCGCAACGGTTTGATTCGCATTTATTAAATTTTTATATTTCAGGTAAAAGTGAAACAGGTGCGCTTTTGTTTACTTGTAAAGAATTAGGTGAAAATAACCAATGTAAAGTATATTTTCTGAGAGGTTTAGGTTGTAGAAACTATCCGAAATCCAATACAAAATTTTTAATAAACGGAGGCAAACCCTTAGACGGGTGCGGTTATTATTTTGAGGTAAGTAAAAAATTTAATGATTATTTAAAATAATTATTCTTCAATTATCCATTTTTCCAAAATATCTTGACTTATTCCGTCAAAAAATCTTGATGGTTTAGAAAGTACCATATTTGTTGAATAATCAAACATATCAATCGGGTATGTAATTGCTAAATATGTTTTTGCTCGTGTTATTGCAACATACATTAATCTTAATTCTTCTTCCGTTTCTTCCTGTGAATTAAAAGAAAACATAGACGGGAAACGTCCGTCAACTGCGCCTATAATGAAAACTGCTTTATATTCAAGTCCTTTTGCGCTATGAATTGTCGATAAGGTTAGAAATTCATCTTTTTGAATTCCGTTTTCTATGTCACTAACAGAAGTATCCGGAGGTTCTAATGCCAAATCACTTAAAAAATCTTCTAAACTTGAATATTTTTCGCTTAAATTAATAAAATGTTCTAAATCTTTTTCTCGTTTTGTATAATCGTCATATCTGTCTTGTAAAATAGGGAAATAGTAATCTGTTACATTTTTTACTAATTTCGCAGGCGAAAATATATCTTTTTGTGAGGTATTGATTAAATTATTTAATTTTATAACGGCTTGAACATTTTTAACGGGTAATTTTTTATCCGTTATATCTGAGTTTTGAGCTAAAATCGGAAGTAATTTATTTGCACTTTGCGAACCAATTCCGTCAAGTAATAATAAAATTCTTGTGTAGCTGATAATATCGGACGGATTTAATATTACTCTTAAATGTGCGATTATGTCTTTAATATGTGCCGCTTCAATAAATTTCATTCCTCCGAATTTTTTGAACGGAATATTCTTTTTTGAAAGTTCTA
Source organism: uncultured Muribaculaceae bacterium (assembly GCA_964527005.1). Lineage (GTDB taxonomy): Bacteria > Cyanobacteriota > Vampirovibrionia > Gastranaerophilales > Gastranaerophilaceae > Avigastranaerophilus. Next base: position 5,096 of record CAZGRH010000049.1, read on the forward strand.
TTTCCAAATTATAAGTCATTCTTGCACTTCTTGCCAAAACGCAAATATCATTTAATGAAAGATTTTCTTCTTCAACTAATTCAAGTATTCTTTGTACAATAAACCGTGCCTCTGTTTGTGCATTTGAAGCAGAAATTAAAGCAGGTTTTATCGGACATTCTATCGTTGAAAATAAGTTTTTTGTATATTTTTCTTTTGCTTTTTTTAATAGTTCGTTTGCGAGAGTTAAAATCTTTTGAGAACTTCTGTAATTTTGTTCTAATTTTATTATTTTTGTATTTTCAAATGTTTGAGGAAATTCCAAAATATTTTTAAAATTAGCGCCTCTAAAAGAATAAATACTTTGAGAATCATCTCCGACTGCCATAACATTATTATGTTCTGATGCCAATAATTTTATTATTTGTGCTTGTATTGTATTTGTATCTTGATATTCGTCAACTAATATGTATTTGTATTGGTTTGATAACTTTTTTCTTATATTTTCATTTGAAACCAATAATGTTCTAAGGTATAAAAGTAAATCATCATAATCCAAAATAGAATTTTTTCTTTTATATTCATTGTATTTACAAATGATTTCATTTATTTTTTCGGTACAATGTTCAAAATGCTTGTATTCTGATTGAATTATTTCGTCAGACGGAATATTTTTATTTACTGCTTTTGAATAAATATCAAGTATTGTTTGTTTTTTAGGAAATCTTTTTTCTTGTTTATCAATAACTTGAGAACGAATATGATTAATAATGTCTTCACTGTCTGTTCTGTCGGTAATTGTAAAATTGTTTTTTAACTCTAAAAAAGATGAATATTTTCGTAAAATTATATTTGCAAAAGAGTGAAACGTACCGCCTGCAACTTGTTCACAACGAGAATCCAAAACAATTGCAGCTCTTGATAACATTTCTTGAGCAGCTTTTTTTGTAAATGTAAGTAATAATATATTTTGAGGATTAATACCGTCTTCAATTAGTCTTGCTACTCGGTATGTCAGAGTTTTCGTTTTTCCGCTGCCTGCCCCTGCAATAACCAAAATTGCTCCGTCTTTTTGCTTTACGGCTTCAAATTGAGCAGGATTTAGTTCTTTTTCATAATCAACTTTATATACAATTTCTGTTGATATTTTTTTTAATGTATATTTTTTTACGCTTATTTCATTCATAAAAATATTATACCGTTGAATAAAACAATTGTAAAAAATTAATTAATTTTCTAGTCTAATTTAAATTGTTTTTGATATTCTTCTATTCCTTCAATTTTTTGTTGATTTTCTTTTAACAAAACAAAATTTTCCAAAACAAGTACATCTAAATCCGTAAACATAAAACATTTAAATGCGTTTTCAGGGGTATTAACAATTGGCTCGCCTCTTATATTAAAAGAAGTATTTACAATTACGGAACAATCTGTTAAACGCTTAAATTCGTTTATAATATTCCAATATCGAGGATTAATTTTTTTTGAAACGGTTTGAATTCTTGCCGAATAATTAACGTGAGTAATTGCCGGTAAAATTGAACGATAAGCTTTTAATTTTTGAATTCCTTTATATTGTTTTTCTTCTTCTTTTAATTCTGTTTTAATATTTTCAGAAACGGGTTGTGTTAAAAGCATATAAGGGGACTTTTTGCCAGATTTTATGTCAAAATATTTTTCAACGTCTTCTTCCAAACAACTTGGTGCAAACGGTCTGAATGATTCTCTTTTTTTTATTGCCAAATTGAGATTTTTTTGCATTTCTCTGTTTCTTGAATCTGCTAAAATGCTTCTGTTTCCTAATGCTCTCGGACCATATTCCATTCTTCCCGCAAAGTGTCCGATACTTTTTCCCTCTGCAATATATTTAGCAATTAATTTCGTAAGTTCTTCTTCTGATTTATATTGAGTAAATTTGGCATTGAATTTATTTAGTGTTTCAACTATTTCTTCTTCTGAATATTTAGGTCCTAATAAACTGCCTTTTTGCGAGTCGGGTAATTGAATGATTCTGTTGTTTTTTAAATGCATATAACAGATTGTTAATGCGGCACCTAAAGCACCTCCTGCATCACCGGAAGCAGGTTGTATCCATATATTTTCAAATGAAGAATTTTTTAATATATTACCGTTTGAAACGCAATTAAGCGCACATCCGCCTGCTAAACATAAATTTTTTAATTCTGTTTTTTTCTGCACATAATTTGCTGATTTTAAAGTTATTTCTTCTGTTATAGCTTGTAAACTTGCCGCAATATCCATATCATTTTGGGTTAAAGAACTTTCCGGTTTTCTTGCAGGGCGATTAAATAATTTTTCAAATTTTTTGTTATACATATAATCAGTAGTGCAATATCCAAAATATTCCTGATTTAACCAAAATGAACCGTCATCTTTTATATCAATCAAATTTTCTTTTATTAAGTTTACATAAACAGGTTCACCGTAAGGTGCAAGCCCCATTACTTTATATTCTCCGGAATTTACTTTAAATCCCAAAAAGCCTGTAAATGCGCTATATAACAATCCCAAAGAATGCGGAAACTCTATTTTTTCTTTTATTTCAATGTTATTTCCGTTGCCGATACCCCAAGTTGTAGTATCCCATTCTCCTACTCCGTCCATACATAAAATTGCAGCTTGTTCAAAAGGTGACGGAAAAAAAGCACTTGCACAATGCGCTTCATGGTGCGAAGTAAAATAAATAGGGCATTTTAATCTTTTTTTGAATTGTTTATCAATTTGAGCCGGTATAAATAATTTTTTCTTTAACCAGACAGGCATGGCATTTATAAAACTTTTTAAACTAAACGGTGCGAAAGCTAATGCGGTTTCTAATATCCTTTCAAATTTTATAAACGGTTTTTCATAATAAACAACTCCATCTAAATCTTCAGGTTCAATTTCCGCTTCTTGTAAACAATAATTTATCGCATTTATAGGAAAATCACTGTCTTGTTTTATTCGTGTAAATCTTTCTTCTTGTGCTGCAGCTATTATTTCACCGTCTTTTAAAATTGCGGCGGCACTATCGTGATAGTATGCACTTATTCCTAATAAATATGTCATTTTTTTCCTTTAGAACTGATATTCATAGTCTGTATTTATTTTTTTATATTCACACCAATATGTTTTGCGTTTTTGTTTTTTTAATTTTAATCTGTCACGTTTAACGAGTTTTATTAATATTCCCATCGGCAATACGACTAAAATATAAACGAAAAATAATGTAATTGCAGAAAAAATTCGCCCAAAAAGTTCTCCCATTTTTGTTAAATGTTTTTTCAAGCAGCTTGCAAATTTATTTGATGTTAAACAAATTATTGAAAGGATTATAAATAATTGCATTATTATAACCGCAATATCATCCATATTATGTTTATGTAAAATAAATGCCGGTATTAACGGAAATATTGCAAGCATTACTGAAAATTTTTGTAGTTCGTTTAATTTCATATTTTATCCTAAATTATAGTATATATAAAAGGTGAAACAGGTGATGAACCTACTGCTATTAAAACAATCAACAGTAGCAAAAAAACGATAACCGGAAAAATCCAATATGCTTTTTGTTTCCATAAAAATTGTAACATTTCTAATAAAAAATTTTTTCGTTTCATATTATTTCTCATCCTTGTTGTTTATTTCTTCCAACAACCGAACCGCTTCTTCATAATCTGGAAACAAGTTTAATATTTGTTGAACATGTTCTCTTGCTTTTTTATATTGTTTTAAAGCGATTGCACATTTTGTTAAATTTATTAAAACATTAACACTATTGTTTGTAAGTCCGTTTACTATTAAAAACAAATTATATGCTCTGTTATATTTTTTTTGTTCGTAGTAAACCATTGCAAGCATGTTGGCTGTTTCCATATTCGGTTTTCTGTTATATACATCTTCTAAAAATTGTTCGGCATTATCAAAATTCTTTTCATAAAAATAAATTTGAGCTAAACGAAACATTATTTGCGCATTTTGCGTATCTTTTTGAAGTGCTTCGGTTAAGATTTTTTTTGCTTGTTCAATTTCATTCATTGCCATGTAATTTATTGCAATATTTAACATTATATCAGCGGGTAAATTATCTTTTTTTAATAATTTATCATATATTTCTTTTGCTTGAACAAAATCGGACATTAAATGAAAATAATTTCCGTATTCAAAAATTATAAATTCATTATCAGGTGCAAGTTTTACCGCTTTTTTAAAATAATCAAGTGCTAAATCCAAATGTTTTCTGCCCAAATAAATAACCGCTAAATCTTTGTACGGCATTGCAAAATCTGGGTCTGATTTTATTATTTTTTTGAAAATTTCTTCTGCCTTGTCAGTATCATTCGTTTTTGCACATAAAAGGGCATATTCGTAAAGAATTTCGTTATTCATCATGCCTGCTGCAATAATTTCTTTATATAAAATTTTTGCAGATTCCAATTTGTCTGATTTTGCATATAAAACAGCCAATTGCAGTTTTAATTGTGTAGAATTTAAATTTAACGCAAGTAATTTTTCTATAATTTTCGCAGCCGATTCGAAATCGCCTTTTCCCTCATAAGCACATGCTAAATTATATTTATAATTTTCTTTATCGGGGAATAATTTAATTAATTCTTCACAAACATCTATAGC
>CAZGRH010000050.1:0-9705 GCA_964527005.1 uncultured Muribaculaceae bacterium
GAAGCACCGATTATGAAAGTAAATCCGTTATCATCACAAATATTTATTGACAGAGGCGGAAGAATTCCCGCACCAATTCACAGTTTAAATAATTAAGAGGGATTATTTTGTTTTATTTCGGACTTGGCAAAATAAGAAGATATTATCTTTTTTTTAAAATGTATAACAAAGGAATAAGTAAAGAAATTTTGGGAGAATACCCGAAATCATTGCATTATTTATTTTATGCGCTTTCTTTAATGCCAAAATCATTAAAAACTTTTAAATCAATAATCCGTGTTTATGTAAAATCAAAATCATTTCCGAATGCGTTGGATTTTTGTTACAAAGCCATAAATATGTATCCTAAAAATGCAGAATTATATGCAATTAAAGCGGATATTTACAGGAAAATTAAAGAATATGAAACTGCAATAGAAAATTATAATTTAGCAATACAAAACGATAAATCAAATATTGATTATTATGTAAAAAGAGCACAAATAAAATTTATTCTTAATGATATTCAAGGCGCAATTGAAGATTATACTTCTGCATTAACATTTAATTTAAAAAATGACGAACTATATGCAAGCAGGGCATTTTGTAAGTTACTTAATCATCAATTTAAACTTGCTGAGGATGATTATAATATTGCCGTTTCATTAAATCCAAATAAACAATTTTATATCGAAATGAAAAATTATATTCAAAATTTAAGTTCAATTATTATTCACAAATAATAGTTCTTGAGAGTTCTGCTACTAAATTATGACCGTCCCACATAACACCAATATCCATTGCTTTACCAATCGGAACAATTCTGTCTATCCCGTTTAAATTATGATTGGTGATTTCTTTTCCTATTTCACAAGAATTTATACCAAAGTACGTAATTGTTTGATATTTTTCATTAACAATTTCAAAAAATTCATTCAAATTTTGTAAAGAATATTCGTAAAAATATCCGCCTTTTCCTCTTAATTTTTCTACTGACGAATTAATATTTTTTAATTCACATCTATATAAAAGATTTTCATAGTTTTGAACATTATTAATTATTTCGTAATAATCAATTGCGTTTTCGCAAAGATTTGTATATTTATCCACACAAACCGCCGCCTGAAGATTATATTTTTGTTTAGCAAGATTTAAAATTGCATTCCAAAATGTGTTTCTTGCTTGTTCGTTATCATTTAACCAATATATTAATTGAGGAGATGAACATGCATTTTGATCCATCAAGTAAGTATCGTTGTAGAAATTTTCTGCCAGTCTTTTTATAATGTTTTCATCGGAATTATTAATTTCATCCGCATTAATTAAACAAACCGAATATCTGTCAGCAAATGCAATATCAATACAACGAGGTTTTGTTTGCATTGCACGAACGGTTTCAATAGTTTTATCCCCGCCCCAAATCATTCTGCAATCAGCTTTTTGAGAAAACTCCGCAGTTATTTCATTATTTCTTTCGTATTTAACAAATGCGGTTCTTTCTTCAATTTGAGGATAATTTTTTAATGTATTTTTAATAATTTCAATTAAAATATCAACTTGCGGAAAATCTTTACTCGGAAGTCTTACTATGTTTGCGTTTCCTGCCAATAACGAGAAAAAATACGAAAATGCGAAATTAACGGGAATATTAGATGGTGCAATATGAAAACAAAGTCCTCTGCCGGTTTTTAAATCGCAATTTCCGAATTGCGTTTTAAGTTTTTGAATATTAGCTTTTCTGCACCAAAATGCAACTGCCGATAAATCAGGATACATTCTGACCGATGGTGATTTTAATAATTCAGAAGATAAATCATTTAAAAATTTACACACTTCATCCGAATATACTTTAAGTGGAGTTGATTTTATATTTTCATTTCCTATTATGTAATTAACGTTTTTCATAAGTATCGGAACATCCTCTAATTTCTGCATTTTTAATTCTGCCTGATATTTCAAAATATTTACCTTTTCTGCCGCACGGACAATCATCTTCGCCTAATATAATGCCCTCATCTTCCGTTAATAAAGAATGCCCCGGATATGATTTCGGCAACAAAGAAACTACTTGAACAAGTCCTTTTTCTCCGTTTTTGCAAATCGAAAAATCATTAGCATTTCTGATAATAACGTCAGAAAAAATACTTGAATGCAAATGTCCGTATTCACATTCCATATATACACAACCTGTTTGTTCTACCATTCCGTAATAATCATGAATACGATTTAATCCGCACAAATTTTTTAATTCAGATTTAAAGGTTTCTTTGGAAACAGCTTCATTTATAAGTTTTTTCCAACCTCCGCCGTGAATTAAAATTCCGTCAGATAAATCAATTTTATGATTTAATTTTTTCAATTCTTTATAAAAAAATTGCCAAATCATAAAAGTAAAGCCAAACAACAAAATTTGTTTTCCTTTATGCTTTTCAAGAAATTTTTCTATTGCTTCAACATTAATTTTCATGTCATCATCAAGAGCATAAGTTCTATCTGCTCCGAAAATTGAAAAGCCCAAAATGCCTGCACCTCTTGCCGAAAACATTAATCGGTTCTTTATTACGGACGGAGAATCAATAATTAACATCGGCATTCTTGAAGCGCCAGTAAAATCTGAAACTATTTTAACCAAAGTTTTTTGTTGATTTGCTGCCGTTTCTTTATCTAATACTATTTTAGATACCGCTTGCCCTGATGTTCCTGATGAAGTCATTGTTTTGAATACATCTTCACGGCATATACTCGACATTTCATATTCTTTGAACAATCGAACAGGAATAAACGGAATATTCTCAATGTTTTTTAAATTTGTAAAGTCTGTTTTTAAGATGTCGAGAATTTTTTTATAATTAAAACATGTATTATAATGATGTTTTGTTAATTCTAATAATCCGTTGAATAATAATTTTTCTTTTTCAACTTTAGATAAAGAGAACGGAGAAATATTTAAAATTTCGTTATAATCAAACATTTACGGACTCCAATTTTTTATATAATGTTTTTCCTGCTTCATTTTTCGGAATATTTTCAATATAAACGACATTAAAAGCAGCTCTGTTTAATCCTGTTTTTTCGGCAATAAAATTAATAATTTCGTATTTACAATTCATGTTTGTAATGAATATATTCATTTTATCGTCAATACCGCCGCAGGCACATTCAAGATCCGAAAAATGAGATTTTATAAGTCGTTCTGTTTCGTCAAGGTTGACTCTATTTCCGTATATTTTTAAAAAACGTTTTTTTCTTCCGACAATATAGAAAAATTTATCTTTGTCAAATTTCGCCATATCACCGGTTATAAGTTTTCCAAATCTTTCATCACCTTTTATTAAATCATCTCCGCATTGAGCATATCCTAATGTAACGTTTTCACCCTCATACACTAATTCGCCGACGGTGTCGGGCGTTGTTATTTCATTTCCGTTAACATCTATTAATGTAAATTTGCCGTTAGGAATTGCAATTCCCATTGAACCGTATTTTCCAATGATTTTTCGGCAGGCAAATATGCCATTCTTGCGGTAGCCTCTGTTTGCCCGTACATTACAATAAATTTTTTATTTGTATCAATTGCCCATTGTGCAAATTTTTCGTGTAATTCGGGTGATAATTTTCCGCCTGCTTGGGTTAAATATCTTAAAGACGGCAATTGCATTCTTAAAAATCGCAAACGAAATAACATTTCATAAGTATAAGGCACACCGCCAAAAGATGTTGCATTGTATTCTTTTAATTGAGTCCAAAATTCTTTTTGTGTTAACCCTTTTTCGGTTAAAATTATACTTGCCCCAACCCATAAATGAGTATTTAAAATAGAAATACCGTAAGTGTAATTCATCGGTAAAGTTGTAATCGGACGCTCGGTTTCATCCAAATTCAAATATTCTACAATTGATTTTGTATTAGCTTCTATATTTTTATAACTTTGTCTTACAAGTTTAGGACTGCCTGTTGAACCCGATGTGGTAAGTAATAAAGCCAAATCACCATGCAATTTGTATTCTTGATTAAAAGATGTTTTTAATAATTTATAATTTAAATTTTCATAAACACAAGAATAATTATTAAATTTATCGGCAATATCGCTTGGAACATTAATATAATCAGGTTTATATGTATTTATACAATGGTTTAAAAGTTCATCATCCAAATCAGCTTTTAACATTAACGGAACAATTTTTGCATTTAAAAATCCGACGTATCCGACTAAAGAACCAATTTCATTTCTGCAAAAATTAAAAACCAAACAACGTTTATTTATATTATCAGTAAGTGATTTGCAATAATTAGCGAATTGTTGATAAGTTATTTTTTCACCTGTTTCCGTAATTATAGCGATATTTTCTTTAAATTTAGTTAAATTCCACATTAATTTTGCCGTCTTTCATAATTTCTTTTAATTTAAAAACATTACCATGTCCCGGAAAAACATTGATATTTTCGTTTAATTTCTTTTCTAATAAAGGAATTGTTACATTTTGGTATGTTTCTTTACTTCCCCCTGGAAATCTTGTAATAATCGGATAATCTTTTAAAACGGTATCTCCCGTAAAAATAAATTTTTCATCAAGAATTATACCACAACTGCCTTTTGAATGTCCTTGCATTAAAAATAATTCAATATTATGATTTTGCCATTTAAAACAATATTCTTTTTCAAAAGAAATATCAGCATTATAAGTATGCGGAATAATATTTTTTCTGAATTTATCTATTTTGTTTACATTGTTTTTTTCTTTTGAATTATTTAAAACAAGTGTCATTAAAATCGGGCGAACTTTTCTTTCATTAGAAATATAATCATTACAATTTTTTGAGCAAATAAGAGTAGTTTTAAAATTTTTTTGAAAATCATAAATCCCCGAAATATGGTCAGGATGCTCGTGTGTTAATAATATAACAATATTTTCAACATTATTTTTTTGCAATAAATTAAAAACATCATCATTAAAATGCGGATCTACAATTACTGCTTCTTTATTTTGCACCATAACGTACATATTTGAATTTATGTATTCAAATATTGATTTATAAACTGTAATATTATCTATTTTTATTTGTTGCAATCTTTAACCTTACGCCGAAAAATCAATATCGTATTTTTTTAATATTTCTATACCTTTTTCAAAGGAACTTAAATCTATAATATCTTCTGTTTCCATCATTATATCAAACGTTTCTTCAAGATTTGCAATTAAACCCATGTGTCCTACGGAATCCCACGCTTTAATATCTTGATATTTTAAATTTTTTGCTTCATCTTCCGTAATTTCGAATGATGAAATAAATGCATTTGTATACTTTTCTATATTTGACATCGTTTTACCCTTTATATTTTAATAAGATTTTCTCAGCTATTTGTTTTGGAGTTAACTCGTATTTTTCAATAAGATATGAATATTCTCCAGCATGTTCATATTTATCGGCAATTCCTATTATAAGATGTTTTGGAGTATTTTGAATTTCTGATAAATTTTCTGCTACAATACTGCCTAATCCGCCGAATATTGAATGTTCTTCAACTGTTACAATCAATTTTGAATTGCAATTATCTAATAAAATTTGCTTATCAAACGGTTTTAAAGTATGTACATCAATTACTTTAACACTTAAATTATTTTCTTCAATAATATCAGCTGCCTTTAGTGCATTAGCGACCATGGAACCTGTTGCTAATATCACAATATCTTTACCGTCTTTTAATACTATTGATTTACCTATTTCATAATTATAATCTTCTTTATAAACAATTGGATTATTCATTGTACCGGTTAATCGAATATAAACAGGTTTGTTGATTTTTGCAGAAGCTAAAATAACTTTCACAGTTTCTGTGCAATCCGCCGGTGATAAAATAACAATATTAGGTATACTTCTCATAACCGCAATATCTTCTATACAAATATGTGTAGCGCCAAGAATGCCGACTGATAATCCTGATGTTAATCCTATAAGCTTTATCGGAAATTTCATATAACCCATATTTACTCTAATTTGGTCGGCACATCTCATCGCAGCAAAAGTTGCGTAAGTGGAAACAAATGGAATAAATCCCTCTTTCGCCATACCTGCCGCTACTCCGAGCATATTTTGTTCTGCTATTCCCAGATTATAGAAATATTGAGGATATTGTTCTTTAAATCTGTCTAATCCTGAATAATTACATACATCAGCGGTTAATACCGCAATATTGTCATATAATTTTGCAAGTTCTAATGCCGCAATTCCGTATGCGCCACAAGAACCTAATTTTGCCCATATTCTTGAATTTATAGGAGAATACTCCATTAAATTAACTCCTGTTCCTTTATCGCTTGTGCATATTGTTCTTTTGTTAATCTGTGATTATGCCAAGTATAATCATTTGCGATAAAAGAAACACCATTTCCTTTTATCGTATTTGCAATTATTGCCAAAGGTTTTTTTATTTCCAATTTTATTGCATTATAAATTTCATTACAATTATGACCATCTATAGAAATTGTGTCCCATCCGAAACTTTTAAATTTTTCTTCTAAACTTGCCATTGAAAGAACATCTTCTGTAGCACCATCATATTGAAGATTGTTTTTATCAATAATTGCGACTAGATTTTTTAAATTATAATGAGAAGCACTCGCACAAGCTTCCCAAATTGAACCTTCGTTACATTCCCCATCGCCTAAAATAACATATACTTTTGATTTTTTATTGTTTTTTCTTTTTAATGCCAGACAAACACCAACTCCCAAAGAAAGCCCCATTCCGAGGCTTCCGCTCGAAAATTCAATACCGATGGAACTGTTTAATGATGGATGAGCAGTTAAAATCGAATTATTTTTTTTAAAAGTTAAAATATCTTCTTTATTAATAATTCCAATTTGTTTCATTGCTGCATATTGCGCAATAACACCATGACCTTTGCTTAATATTATTCTATCTCTGCTTTCATCTTGCAAATTATTTTTGTTTATATTTGCTTTTAAATATAAAACCGCCATTATTTCGGCTAAGGACAAAGAACCACCGATGTGTGCGCCTAAAGAACCGACATTATATGTCATTGTTATTATATCTTTTCGTACTTCTTTTACTATATTTTGAAATTCGTTCATTATGACATTCCTCCGTCAACACGAATTACTTGTCCCGTAATAAAAGAAGCATTATCACTTGCTAAAAATAATATCGCTTTTGCTATTTCGTCAGGGTTTGCAAGTCTTTTCATTGCTGATTTTTCAAGCATGGATATACCTGATTTTTCTTCCATTTGTTTTGCCATATTTGTATCTACAAGTGATGGTGCAACGGCATTAACTCTAATATTATATCTTGCCACTTCCAATGCTAATGTTTTTGTCCAAGCGATTATTGCAGCTTTTGAAACACCGTATGCAGAATTTCCTTGTTCTAAATCTAAACCGGCAATTGAAGCCAAATTTATTATTGCCCCACTATTTTGCTTTGACATGATTTTTAAAACATATTGTGTTATTTCCATTTGTGAAAATAAATTTATTTCAAAAATTTCTTTAATTTTTGAAACAGGAGTCATTTGAAAATAACCACCATGTGCTATACCTGCATTATTAACAAGTATATCAATTGCAATTTTATCTTTATAAAAAGTTTTAAAAACTTCTTTTATTTTTAATTTATCATTTAAATCAAAATATATCGGAAAAATATTTATATTATTTTTTGCTGATATTTCTTTTAGATATTTCTCATGTTCTTCATTTTTATTTCGGGAATGAGCAATTATATTTGCACCGTTTTGTGCAAAAATTTCTAAAACAGATTTTCCTATCCCTCTATTCGTTCCGGTAATTAAAACATTTTTACCTTTTAACATTTACCTATTTCCCGTGTTTAAAAAATCTATAGTCATTTTTAGTTGCTTCGAAATAAACATTTAAATCAGATTCTTTAACTATTTTTGCTCCTAAAAATTGGTTGTATTTTACAATTCCTTGATTTTCTTTACGAATATCATAACAATTTTTTTCTAATCCTAAAATATTAAAGGCAAAATTCATCATAAGATAACAACCCTCTGTAGTTTCAGCAGGGGAAGAATCATTTATCATTAACCAACTACCTGTTGTAAAATTTTTATTATTAACATTGTATATTCTGTGTGTTCCGATTGGTTCACCGTTTTTATTTTCTATAATAAAATACCATTCATCTTTTTTTGTTAAATAATTTTTAATGTAATCAATTTGTTTTTGAAGATTATTTTCTGTTTTATGAATATATTTTGATTTATTTTCATCGCAACGTAATTTTAGTATAAATTTGGCATCATCAACCGTAACTTCTCTCAGATTTACGTATTTTCCCTGTAATTTCTCAATTTGTGGAATAAATGCCATTTCAATAATCCTTTTTTCTAATTTTAACAAAAATATAAATTTTTTGTACTTTTTTATATAAATGTTTAAAAAATATCGGTTGTTTCAAAAAAATTATGATATATTTATATAAAACGGAGATAAAAATGAAAATTTCGGTAATTGGTACAGGTTATGTAGGTTTGGTTGCTGGCGCTTGCCTTGCTGATATGGGTAATGAAGTTATTTGTATCGACAATGATAATGATAAACTTGAAAAACTTAAAAACGGAATTATTCCGATTTATGAACCCGGACTTGAAGAGCTCGTTATTTCAAACGTAAAAGAAAATCGTTTAATTTTTTCTTCCGATATTGATACTGCAATTAAAAAATCATTGGTTTGTTTTATTGCAGTTGGTACACCGCAAGAAGAAGACGGCTCTGCCGATTTAAAATATGTATATCAAGTTGCTAAATCTATCGCAACATCAATGAATGAATACAAAGTTATAGTTGATAAATCTACTGTTCCCGTCGGAACTGCCGAAAAACTTGAAAAGTATATTAAAAATTTTACAAACTGCGAATTTGATATTGTTTCTAATCCCGAATTTTTAAAACAAGGTAATGCGGTTGATGATTTCTTGTATCCTGATAGAGTTGTTATCGGTTCAAATTCCGATAAAGCTACAAAAATTATGCAGGAAATATATGCACCTTTCCTTAGAACCGCAAACAGAATTGTTTTAATGGATGTTAAATCAGCAGAAATGACTAAATATGCCGCAAATTCTTTTTTAGCAACTAAAATTTCTTATATGAACGAAATTGCAAATCTTTGTGAAAAAGTCGGTGCTGATGCAGAAATGGTAAGAATCGGTATGTCTACCGATTCAAGAATAGGTAACAGATTTCTTTTTCCCGGAATAGGATACGGAGGAAGTTGTTTCCCTAAAGATATTAAAGCCTTAATTAAAACCGGTAATGATTTTAATTGTGAAATGAACATAATTAACGCAGTTGATAAAACAAATAAAATGCAAAGAAAATTATTTATTAAAAAAATAACTGATTTTTACGGAGAAGATTTATCAAATAAAAAATTTGCCATTTGGGGTTTGGCGTTTAAACCAAAAACAAATGATATGCGAGAAGCCCCGTCCGTTACCATAATTAACGAACTTTTGGAAAAAGGCGCAAAAATCAGCGCTTATGACCCAAAAGCTTTTGATACGGCAAAATTATTATTCGATAATAAAATTGTTTATGCAAAATCTTCTTATGACGCATTAAAAAATGCTGACGGATTAATACTTTTAACCGAATGGAACGAATTTAGACGTCCTGATTTCGAAAAAATTAAATCTTTAATGAAAAATGCGATAATTTTCGACGGCAGAAACCA
>CAZGRH010000051.1:0-1477 GCA_964527005.1 uncultured Muribaculaceae bacterium
AATAGATGATGTTTTAGAAAATGCGGAAAAGGTTAAATAGGTTTTTTAATGGGAAATAAAATTCATTTAAAAATAATTACACCTGAAAAAATAGTTTTTGAAGATGATGTCGATTTCGTCAGCGCACAAGGAATAAAAGGAAGTTTCGGAATATATGCCAATCATATTCCTTTTATGTCCGCTTTAAGTATTGATGTGGCAAAAGTTGTTAAAGACGGAACCGAATACAATTTTTCAATAATTGGCGGTGCATTACAATTTAAAAATAACGAAGCGATTATATTAACGGAAGTTGCAGAATTAGGCTCCGATATTGACACTGCACGAGCAGAACTCGAAAAAGAACGAGCAGAAGCACTTTTAGGAAACGCAATTACCCAAAATGACATTAAACGTGCAAATCACACAATTGCAAAAGCTATGGCGAGATTAAAAGCAGCTTCAAAGTTATAATTGCATTGACATCAGACTAAAATTCAAACACGGAAGAGGGAATATTATGCGATATAAAAGTTGTCACAGGATTGAATCGGGAATTAGTTTTGATGTGGATTCATATAAAGTTTGTTGCTTATATTCAGGAAAAGGCGGCGGAAACACCATAATTAAAGATAATTACAAAGGCGAAAAAGTTGATTGGGATAAAGTCTTTGAATTCAAAAGAATGATTAAAGATATGCACAAAAAAGGCGAAATATATCCAAAATGCGAGGGATGTATCTATTTAGAAGAAAAAGACTGGGATGATGACCATTCCAAAATTAATACAATTAACTTGGATTATTGGACAAAATGCAATTCTAAATGTTCATATTGTTTTACTATGCAAGATAAAGAAAAATATAATAAATTTAAAAACTATAATTTTCTTCCAATTCTAAAAGATATGATAAAACGTGATATTTTAAGACCAAACGGGCATGTAAGTTTCGGAGGCGGAGAAGTTACACTTTTAAAAGAATTCGATAAATTACTAAATATATTCATTGACTTTGGTTTTCCGCTTACAAGAATTCATTCATCAGGCATAAAATATAGCAGAGCAATTGAAAAAGGTCTTAAACTTGGCGTGGTAGATTTAATTGTGTCCGTTGATTCAGGTTCAAAAGAATTACATAAGAAAATTAAACAAGTAAACTCTTATGATAAAGTTTGGAAAAATTTAAAAAGATATGCAACACATCAAAAAGATTCTTATGCCGTTAAGTCAAAGTATATTGTAATTCCGGGGATTAACAATAATAGGGAAGAAATTGATATTTGGTTACAAAAATCAAAAGAAAACGGTATAAATTGTGTTTTGCAAGAAATTGAATCAGAATGGTTTTACAAAAGAAGAGAAAATGTTCCTGATGAAATATTTGATTTATTTAATTATACAAAAGAAAAAGCAAAATTAACAGGTTTAAAATATGTGTTATATGAAAGAGCAGAACACATGATGTCATATAGGAAAGAAAAAGAAACAAACGTATAA
>CAZGRH010000051.1:1577-9282 GCA_964527005.1 uncultured Muribaculaceae bacterium
CAAAATTATTTATGATTTCAAAGTAATTTTAACTTGAATTTTATCAAAGTTTTAGGTTTTTTTGCGCTTAAAAAAGCATAAAACTATTGCTTTGTAAAAAAATGTATTCTTGCTTAATGTGGTTTTGCAGTATACAATATAAAAATGAAAAAAGATTTATCAATTAAAATTTTTGTATTTGTATTGTTTGCAATTTTAACATTTTGGGTAGGAATATATCATGAACCTTGGGCGGATGAAGCACAAAGTTGGTTGATAGGAAGAGATTGCTCTTTTTTTGACATAATATTTAATGTTTCAAAATATGAGGGCTCCCCTGCTTTATGGTTTATTATACTAAAGTCTTTAAATTGTATACATTTTCCGTACAAATATTTATTCTTAATTCCATGGGCTTTGGGGAATACAGGTGTTTATTGCCTTATTTTTAAATCGAAATTAAACAATATAATTAAATTTTTATTCCCGTTTTCTTTTTATATTTTTTACCAATATTCGGTTGTAGCGAGAACTCATGCTATGTTTTTCCCGTTTTTAGTATTTATTGCGACACTTTATCCTAAACGTTTAAAACATCCCGTAGTTTACGTAATATTATTAATGTTATTGGCAAGTGTAAGTGCTTACGGTTTCGTTTTAGCTTTTGTATTATTGATATATTTCGCATTTGATATTTATAAGCAAGATGATAAATTACAAATAAAAAAATTTATACCGGTTATTTGTTGCGGACTTTTTATGTTGGTAACGGCATTACTTCTTAAAACTCCGAATGATTGTACTTTTAATGCAAGTTTAAATTTATCCAAGGTAAATCCTATCCGAATAATATATCAAATGACTAACGGTTATTTTAATACTGCTAATTCTTTATCGGTACTTATATTACAAATGGCTATGACAATTTTATTATATATATTTGCAGGATTAACATTTTGTAAAAACATTAAACAAATCACATTTTTTATAAGTACAAACTTGGCAATTGCAGGTTTGCTAACGGGATTGTATTGCAATTATTGGCATAGCGGTTATTTGATATGTACGTTTATATTTTCTTTATGGATATTAGTAAGTGAAAATGATTCCAATAAAATGGTTTTAGTAAAACACAAAATATTTTATGTAATTTTAACTTTTATATTTTTGATACAAGTTTTATGGAGTTACAATTGTGCAATATTTGATATTAAAAATGATTATAGCGGTTCAAAGAAATTAGCTGAATTTATAAAAGAAAATAATCTTACAGAAAATAAAATTCAAGGATTAGGTTTTCATATCGTTGCAATTCAACCATATTTTGAAAAAAATATTTTTGATAATCTTTCTTCATCATATTGGAAATGGGATAAAAAAAGCGAGGAAAATTATATAAGTAATAATAAAAAAAATGTGCCTGTTGTGATTTTTGATGATAAGGATGCACAAATATATACCGAAAAATTAAATGTTATTAAACAAAATTATAAAAAATACCATTTTGATGGTACACTTTTTGTTAAAGGTCAGGCAGAAGAAACAACAGCATTTACGATTTATATACTTGAAGAATAAAAGGATACGAGGATGAATACATATTTAATTACGGGTGGAGCAGGATTTTTTGGATCTATATTAAAAGAAGAATTATTAAGACAGGGAAATAAGTGTATTTCTATAGATTTAGAACCGGATGAATTTAAACATGAAAATTTTACGGCAATACAAGGTGATATTAGAGATACAAAACTTTTAGATAAAATCTTTTCAGAATATAAATTTGATGCAATTTTTCATTGTGCAGCTCTTTTGGCTCACGTAAAAAAGGAATTAAAAAATCTATGGTCTTCAAATGTTGACGGAACTAAAAATATTGCTGAGTATGCAAAGAAATATAATGTTCGTAAAATAATTTTTACTTCTACAAATTGTTTATGGGGAGAAGGTTTTGAACATTGTGTTACGGAAGATGAAACTCCAAATCCGATAGAAATTTACGGAAAATCAAAATTGGAGGGAGAAAAAATCCTTTTATCTTATAAAGAATCAATAAACAGTGTTATATTTCGTTGCCCGACAATTATGGATGAGGGCAGATTAGGTCTTTTGGGAATTCTTTTTGAATTTATTGATGAAAGCAGAAAGCTTTGGATGGTTGGTGACGGCGAAAATAAATATCAATTTATATATGCAAAAGATCTTGTTAATGCGTGTATAAAAGCTTTAAGTTACGATAAAACAGAAATTTTTAATATAGGTTCTGATGATGTAAAATCTTTTAACGATGTATATAGATATGTAATTGACAAAACAGGCTCAAAATCAAAACTTGTACACATGCCAAAAGGTTTTATGGTTTTTGGTATGAAAGTTTGTTTTGCGCTTGGTATATCACCGCTCGGTCCGTATCAATATAAAATGATTTCAGCTAATTTTGTTTTTGATACTTCAAAAATAAAAAGAGAACTCGGATTTGTTCCGACTCTTAAAAACGAAGAAATGCTTTTAAAAGCTTATAATTATTTTCATGAAAATAAAGATGATATAAAACACAGAAAAAACGTATCAGCTCATAAGTCTGTTGCGAAAATGGGTATAATAAAACTGATTAAATTATTTTCATAGAAAAACTTTTTAAAAATAAATTAAAGTTTTAAAATAGTGAGAAGCAATAAAATTCGGCTTTATGGTTATATTTGTTATAAAGTTTGATATAAATGGCAAAAGTTAGGCTTTTTTAAAAAAATATATAACTAAGGTAGTGAAATAGTGCATAACAGGTAAAATTTAATGTTGAACAAATTTCGTGAAATTATTAATAAAAATGAAACATTGTGTTTGTTTTTGATTTGTTTTTTCATTCTTTCAATTTTAGGCTTTTATGTACTTACTTGTTCTCGTTCTTTAGATAATAATATTTTTTTTGGAACTGATACATCCAGAGTTTTAGAAACTTTTTGGTATGGAATAAATTTTAAACATGACAGAATAGATGTCCATCCGTTCCAATTGGTTCTTTTGCAACCGATTTTTTATAGTGTTTATTCTTTTATTCGTTCAACATTTGCGGCTACTGTGATTGTGCAATCCGTAATATCTGCAGTTAATATATGTCTTGTGAAATCTATTATATATAAATTTACACAAAATAAAAAAATGGCATTAATATTGGCTTTAATTTTCGGATTTAGTTTCTCCAGTTTAATATTTACAATAGTACCCGAAAATTATATATTTGGTACATTTTTTGAATTGCTATTATTTTATTATATGAGTATTTTGTTTTTAAATGAAAAACAATTAACTGTAGGTTCAATGTTTATATTGGCATTATATACGGTTTTTGCATTCGGAATTATTCCGATTTTAACTATTCAAAATTTTATTTTGGTTTTATGGTTGTTATTTAGAAAAACAAAATCATTCAAAGTGTTTATTAAACATTTTGCTATATTTTTTGTATCTGTATTAGTGTTATATTTCGCATTTTTGTTTCTTCAAAAATATACATATACAGAAAACTTTATTATTCACCGCTTTAAGTTTGAAGTTATAAACTTGGATTATACGCTATATTGGGGTAAAATCGTAAAATTATTTAATGATTTGTTATTATATTCTTTTTATGCGGTAAGACTTAATCAGTATTATAATATTAACGGTATAAGCGTTATAATTCCAGATGCCGGTTTTATGGAATATATACCGATAATATTATTTTTAAGTATATTATGCGGTTGTTATATAAAGAATTTAAAAAGAAATAAATATAATGATTTGATTTTTATCATTTTGGGAATTATTTTGTTACATTATTGTTTTTATTCTTTATATTGTAATTTTGAATGTTTTTTGTATACGCAAAATATAGTTCCTTTTTATATAATTTTGTTTGGTTTAATGTTGTCGCCAATTAAGAATTGTCCTTTAATAGTTTCTTGTTCAGGAGTTTGCTTTTTTGTATATCAAACAATTTTAAATTTTAAACAAATACAAATATTGCCGATGTTAACTTATAAGGCTACAAGTCGTCATTTTAATATGTTTGATTTTAAGTATATTTTATATGCATTTGTTTCAACATTGTTTATTGGCGCTTTTATAATATTGATGAAAAAATTTTTAAAAGCGGAAATAATTAATATGGATGCCGAAAAAAAATATATAATCTGTTCCGTTATGTATTTAGTGTATATGGTTATGTGTGCTATATTTCTTGTGCTATTTAAAGAAAAAGCTTTTTGATTAATTTTATTTTAAAAATCTTTTTATAAATTTTATTTCTTCTTCTTTTGTTTTTAATTTGCCGTTCAATTTCTCTTTTAAAATTTTTTCAAACAGTTCATTAAAAAATGGAGATGGAATAAATCCTGCTTCAATTAAATCTTTCCCCGTAACTAATACATTTATATCTTTTAGTGCCGTTAAAAATTTTTTAACGGCTTGATTTCCGCTAATTGCATAATATAATACGATTGAATATTCGGATATATCTGATAATAAAGAATATATTTTTTCATTTGTATCAAAATCTTGTTTTGATTTATTTAATAGGTTAATTACTTCTTTTAAAATATTTTTTTCAAATGAATTTAAGTTATATCTCGGTTCTTCATAGTCAGAATTGATGAATAACGATAACAAATATATATATTTAAAATTTAAATTTTCTAAAAAATCATATTTTTTTAATTCGTTGATTAAATTTTCATTTAAAAGCAGCGGCGTGTTATCTGATAATAGTTTATAAGCTTTTGACTCTATTAAATATTTATAAATACCTTTTTTATTTATTGAAAAATATTGTTTTAATTCGTTTTTTATTCGGGTCAAAGGCATTTCCGTATTAACATTTTGTAAATATTCTTGCATTGATAAATAAGTTTTATTTTCAATGTCGAAATTTAAACGAATTTTGAATTTTAATGCTCTTATAATTCTTGACGGGTCATCAATAAAACTGTTTTTATGTAAAATTCTTATTTTTTTGTTTAATATGTCGGAATAGCCTTGAACATAATCAATTAAAGTAAATTTATCATTGCCTGTTAATTTCAATGCTAAGGTATTTATGGTAAAATCACGTCTTTTTATGTCTTTTTCCAGTTCGCAACCGAAATTATATGCAATTGGCAAAATTCCGGAATTTGAATATTTTTCTTCACGGGTAGAAGCGAAATCAATAATAACACCGTTTAAAAATTTTACTTTTATTGTATGCAAATTTTCTTGGATTTTTACAATTTCGCAATTAAAATTTTGAGTTAAAATATCACCGAATTTGATTGCATCGGTTTCAATCGCAATATCAATATCTTTAATCGGATTTTTTAAAATTAAATCTCTGACAATTCCGCCGATTAAAAATATATTAATATTGCGTTGTTCCGCAACTAAAGCAATTTCGGAAAGAGTTTGTTTCACTTTTTCACCAATTGCTAAATTATATTCATTGATTAGGTTTATCATAAAAAGATTATATCAAATTATGTGAAATCTTTGAACACCGGATTAATATTCTTCATTAAGTTATCAATATAATCAAATTTATTGACTGTTTTGGAATCTTTATTTCCGCCTTGTACTTTTCTTGTAATAAAGATATTTAGTTTTGAAATTCCTATGCCAAGTACTAAAGCCGAATATAAATAACCTGCGACTTGAGATATGCCGATTTTATTAACTTGTGATTTTACGGTTTTATCAGCGTTTTTATATAAGTCTTTAAACTTCATTGCTTTTCCGTTGCTGATAACATTTTGCGCGTTTGGTAAAAGAACTTCATCATAAGATTTAACAGAAGCGTTGACAAGCCATTTAAATGCATATTTAATGCCTTTTTTGCCTTCTTCTTTTATCGGATTGTTAATTAATTCTTTTCCGCCAATGGCTCTCGCTGATAATTTGGAAACCATACCGCCGAGGATTAGCCAATTTGTAAAGCCAAGAGTATCTTTTATTGTACTTTCTCTAAGTTCATTTTCATCTCTGGCTGATAAAAATCTTGAACCGATTGTTAATCCGTATAATAATTTGAATTGATTTATTGTCGGAATTCTGCTATTAAATTGTACTTTTGAAAGTATTTCTGACGGCTTGCCTATTGTACGTAATGCAAAAACAGGGAAACCTATACCGAGTGCGGTTTTCAATGGCTTAAACCATTTTGGCGGCTTTTTCTTTTCGTTATTTTCTCCGTTTACACCTACAAATCCGTCACTTCCGGTACGTTTTTTTGTCATATATCTATTTAAAGGTTGAACGCTTACAACCATTGCTGCACAAACCGCTAAGCCTAACATTGCTCCGATTACTTTATTTTTGGAAAGTGCTTTAACAAAGTCAGGAAGTTCATTTAGAGATTTTGTTTTAAATGCGTTTGATAATAAAACCGCATTATCAATTAATTCGCTAAGGCTACCGTTCACACCTTTTTGTATTGTATTTCCGCTTGCATCTTTGATAGATTTCAATTTAAAAGTGCTTTGTGCGCCTGTATTTTGCGTAATTTGTGCAATTATAAGGTTTTTTAAATCAGAAATTTCTTTTTTTAAATCACCTTTGCTTTTGCCGCTTTTAGTAGAAAGTTCTGCGGTTTTAGCGGCTAATTTTTCTAAATTTTCAACAACGGACATATTTGCGGTATTTGAAATACTTTTCCATTCCGTTCCGTTTAGTCCTTTTATATTTGACAAAAATTTCTTAAAAAATTCTTTTGATTGTCCGTTAGAATCTTGCCATAGTTTTGACATATTTTTAATTGTATCGGTACCGGCAAAAATATTATGAGCTTTTATTTGATGCTCTTTATTAAATTTATTGGACGTTAAAATTGCGGCACCCCAACCAATTACACCAACACAGGCATGAATTATACAACTTGTGCATTCTCTGAAAAATGCTTCAAAACCTGATTGTGTACCTCTGTTTTTAAATTCTATTATTGTTCTTGGTGCGACCATTGAGCAAAAATCAACGGCACAAGCACCAATCGCAGGGCTGTTATTTAAAAATCTTAAACCGCCTAATGTAGCAGTTCCTAAACCTTTAAAATTTTGACTTTTTTTCTTTTCTTTTAGTCCAACATTTTGTTCATAAATCGGTGAATTTACTTTGTTTATCATATTTTTTTCTCTTTTGTCATTTTTTTAAAATACCAAAAAAAATAATTTTGCTAGAATATTACATTTTTTTTACATTTTTATTTTTTGTAAGACAAATTTTTGTAACGAAACAAACAATTTTCTTTACATTTCTTTGTGAAACATTAAAGTTTAAGTATATTTTTGTCGAGGTAAATAATAAATACATTTTATAAACTTAAAAGAGGAAAATATGGCAGCTGAAAATAATTTGATATTTAATAATCCGTTTAATATAAATGTAAACTTACCTAAAAAAACTATACGGGAGATTCAAAAAGTTGCGCAAGAAGAAGCTAAAAAGATAACTGTTAATCCGTTTTTAAATTATTTGGAAGAATATGATAGTGTATTTTCAGGAGAAATTTCAAACGAATTAAGAAAATATCAATCTCAAGCGTATACTTTGGGACAATTGGTCAGAGAGGGGCAACCTCGTTCAACTTTTCAGATAACTGTTTAAATATTAAGTATATTAAAACTATTGGCAAACAATTTTTTCTGTAATAGACTGTAAATATGAAATTTATAGATAATGTAAGAAATTTTTGTATTATTGCACATATTGACCATGGTAAATC
>CAZGRH010000052.1:0-9216 GCA_964527005.1 uncultured Muribaculaceae bacterium
ATTTTTCATCGTGATATTCTTCAGGGAATTTAACGTTAATTTTAAATTCTTCACCTATTTCATGGTCAACAAGTTGTTCCGCAAAACCCGGAATGAAATTAGAATGAGCCAAATCTAACGGATAATTTTTTGCTGAACCGCCTTTGATTTCTTCTTCGTTAACAAAACCGTCAAAATCGATATTAACTAAATCTGTTGCAACAGTTTTTCTGTCAGTAACATCTTTTAAAGTTGCATATCTTTCCGCTAAAATTTTTAGTTCTTTTTCTATTACATCGTCTTCGTTTTTATATTCTTCAACATCTATGTTCATACCTTTGTATTCTGGAAGATTTACTTCCGGTTTTAATTCAAACATAGCGATTACTTTTAGTGTATTGTCTTCTGCAAATTCAAAAGATTGAATGTTTGGAGCAGCAACCAAATCAAAATTATTTTCAGTTATTGTTGATTCAAATATTGTAGGAAGAATACTGTCAAGAACTTCACGTTGAACTGTTGCAATACCAACGTATTTTTCTAAAATATTTTTCGGTGCTTTACCTTGTCTGAAACCCGGAACATTTACTCTTTGAGAAAGTCTTCTGCAAGCTTTGTCGTACTCAAAAGAAGTAACTGAAGATTCAACTTCAATGTTTAATTTTACTTGATTGTTTTCTAGTTTTTCAATTGTTACTGTCATTTTATATCACCTTTTCTAAACTTAATTATAAACATGCTGAATTATACTTAGCTAAATTATAACATAAATATATTTTCAAAAAACGAAAATAGACGATTTGTAGTAGCCGAGTCGGATTTTTAGTTCAAATATGGTATAATTTTGAAAGAGGAGCAGATTATGAAAAAATATTTATATGTTTTTGTTGTGTTATATGCCTTAAATTGTACGGGAGTTGCATTCGCAAATGCGTGGGGAGGAATGGATCCCGGATTAATAAATAATCAATATATGAGAGAAATCAAAAATTACGAAGTAAAAAATCGTGTAAAAGCAAAAAATGCAATAATAAACAAACAGAAATCAGAAAATGATAATACGAAATTTGTAAATCAAATTAATGATTCGACATTGGAAAAAGTTGTTTTTGTAAATAATGAAAGTTTTTCTTCTTCTCAATTAAGAGAAGTAATTCAGGATAAATTCGGTTTGCCGATGAGTGCAACAAATCTTTCATCAATAAGAAGAAGTTTGATGGATTTTTATCAACAACACGGATATTATAGCGCAGTTGCAATTATTACCGCACAAGATAATAAAACAGGTGAGCTTACGATTGAAATTAAAGAAGGCGGAAAAAATCCGATTGTCATCGAATAAAAAATTTAGTTGAATTAACTACTTTTTCTTAAATAAAACGATTGTTTCAACGTGATATGTGTTAGGAAACATATCAACAGGTTGAATTACTTCGGGAAAAAATCCGTAATCCTCCAGTAAGTTCATATCTCTTGCTAAAGTTGAAACGGAACAACTAACGTATATAATATGATTTTTTGATAATTTTACTAAATTTTTTATTGACTTTGGTGTACAACCTTTTCTTGGCGGGTCAACCAATGAAACGTCAAATTTCGTATTGTTTTTGATTAAATCCGCAAATATTTTTTCGGCATCTCCGTTTATGATTTCTAAATTTTTTAAAGAATTCATATTCGCATTTTCAATTGCATTTTCGGAGGCATTTTTTACTTCTTCAATGCAAACAATTTTAGAAGAAACAGAACTTAGCCAAACTCCAAAACTTGATACTCCCGAATATGCATCTAATATGGTAGGGAAATTAAATCTTTCTTTTATTAAAGATTTAACATAATCAAAAATTTTAATTGCAGTATATGGATTTACCTGAAAAAAGCTGTTTGCGCTGATTTTGTATTTGTATCCGTTTAAGTTCTCAATATAAAAATCATCGCCTATAATTTGTTTTGTTGTTTTTCCTAAAATTACATTGGTTTTTTGCGTGTTGAAATTTACACAAAGTCCGCAAATTTGCGGAAATTTATTCTTTAAATCTTTTGATAACTTAATAATTTCTTTCGGAATTTCATTGGAATTTAATACAAAAATTATCAAAATATTACTTAAATCCGAAGAAGTTCTGAAAATTATATGCCTTAACAATCCCGAATGATTTTTTTCATTATAAGTTGAAAATTCAATTTTCATCGCACATTCTCGAATATAATCCGTAATTTCGTTTATTATTTGAGGTTGCATAGGGCAAAATTTAATATTTATCAATTCATGAGAATTCTTTTTATAATATCCCGCCAATAAACGTTTTGAAACTTTTGTTTTTGAAACAGGATACCGAACTTTACATCTGTATTGCGAAATTTTTTCGGAAGAAATAATGTCATTAACCGTATAATCTTGTCCTGTAATATTTTTAATTGTTTCTTTTACTATATTTGTTTTTTGTTTTAATTGTTCTTCATAAGAAATATATTGCCAGTTGCAACTTCCGCAAACGGAACTCATTGCACAAGGCGGAATTATTCGTGATTTTGACGGTGTAAGTATTTCTGTAATTGCGCCGATTGCATATTTTTTATTTATTTTCGTTATTTTTATTTTTAATGTATCATCAGGACAACCGTTTTCTATAAATACGGGGAAATTGTCAATTCTGGCTAACGCACTGCCTTGATTTAACATTTTTTCGATTTTTACAATATATTCTTTATTTATTTCCATATTTTTTTAAATCACATTTTACTTGCTTGATAACATCAGACCAAACCCCTGCTATGGTTTGTTTGTATATTGTAACACTATCATACCAAATAGTGTTATGTTCATCATTAAACCATCGCCATTCGGCAATTTTCGGTAAAAGCAAAAAAGTTTTAATTCCCATTGCTCCTGCAACATGTGCTACCGAGGAATCTACCGTAACCAAAACATCCAGTTGTTTTAACAAGGCTGCAGTGTCCGAATAGTCGGAAATTAATGTTGATAAATCAATTATTTTGTCTGATAAAATTTTATCTTTTAATTGAAAAGAATAAATTTGAATGTTATTTTGTTCCGTTAAATCAATGACATCAGACGGCATTAAAAAGCGGTTTTTAAATACTTTTTTGTTTCCGCAATAAAATAAACCTACTTTTAATTTTTCGGTATTAAACAAAAATGATTGAGAATTTTTACTCGTTTTTATATAACCTGAAGAATAAGGTATTTTTGAAAAATCACAATTTAAAATGTAAGGCAAATTCATTATGGGAATTGCAAAGTCATAATCAGGCGGGATTTGCGTTTTCGGTATAACTTCAATATTCGGAAAAGATGTTTTTAGTAAAGAAACTAAATCTTTATCTGTTTGTAAAATTACTTTTGAAACAATGTTTTTTAAGACAGGTATGTATCTTGAAAACATTACGGTGTCGCCTAATCCGCAATCAGAATACAATAGAATACGTTTACCTGTTATATTTTTACCTTTTTCTATAATTTTATCTTTAAACAAATTGTAAAATTTCGTTGTATAGCTTCTTTTTGAATATAATCTCATGCCTTCCGAGAAATTTTTTTCTTTTAAGTATATCATCCCGAGTGAAATTGCCGATTGTATTTCGTCAGGATGTCTTATTACAATATTTTCTAATATTTCTTTTGATTTATCCGTATGCCCTAAATATTTTAGTGCCGTTGCCAGTCCGTGCAAATAATTTATGTTTGAAGAAGATAATAGATAAGCACGTTTATAATATTTATATGCGGTGTGATATTGGCATAAATCCATATAATTAACCGCTAATTGAAAAATTGCTTCATGATTATCGGGATTTTGCTCTAAAAAATCATTTAGAATTTTAATGCTTTCATTATTCAGATATAAGTCTTTCAAAATTTGTGAATAAAGTAAACATATATTAGTTTCTTTATTATTTTTTGCGTACGCTTTTTGGATATAATAGAGTGATTTTTCCAAATCAATCTTTCTGTATTGTTCGGCTATATTAACATAAGCTTCTAAATAATCAGGATTTATTTCAGTTGCTTTTTCATAAAATTTTATACACGAATTAAAATCATTCAATTTAGAATATAGAACTCCCAAATTAAAACAATAAATATGATTTTCGGAATTTATACAAAATGCTTTTTCATAATATTTTACGGCATTTCCTAAATTATCTGATTTTTCGTATAAATCGGCAATTAATGTTATTAAATTTTCATCGTTATTAAAACATTTTTCTGCTCGTAATGCATAATTTAGTGCGGTTGAATATTCTTTTTTATCTCTGTAAATTAATGCCAGATTATATAATGAATTAAATTTGTTAGGATTTAATTCTAAAGATTTTAAATAAGAATTAATGCAAAAATCAATTTCTCCAAGTTTTTTGTAAGCTATAGCCATTGAATAATAATTATCATCAGACTCTTCAATTTCATTTGAAATATTAAAAAATTTAATTGCCTGTTCCGTTTTGTTGTTATAAAAATAAGCTTTTGCCAAATTAGTGGCAATATACGCATTTTTATTTAAAACAAAAGCATTGGATAATAAATCAATTGCTTTTGAATAATTTTCTGTTGAAATATTTAAAAGTCCGTACAAATTTAATACATTTACGTCTTCAGGACTTAACGCAAGCAATTCTTCATAAATACCTGCCGCTTCGCTTAACTTGTTTTGCAATTGTAAATTATAAGCAATATTTGTTTTTTCTTTATAATCTGCATTCATATTTAAATTAACTCATAAAAAAAGAACTATCTCAATGATAGTCCTTTTTCGTTTATTAAACAAGAATATTACGCATCAGGCAAATTATCTTTTGAAATACCGATTTTTTCAAGATACTCATAAACAGGACCTTGTTTGCCTTTTTGTATCCAACTGAAATCTTCAGCCAATGAATCGGTTACCATCTTTTTATATTGTTCAGGATTGTCGAAATAAATTTTTAATCCTTCTTTCATTGCATTATAAAATGATGTTGCAGTTAATTGTTCATTTTGTTTTGTAAGAATACCGTTTGTTTTGCCGTCACGATTTACTGTATCAACAATACCGCCGACTGCACTTCCTATAACGGGTGTGGCTAATGCAAACGATTCGCCTTGAGTTAAACCGCAAGGTTCAAACTTACTTGGCAATAAGAAGAAATCTGAAGCTGCTTGTATCGCTGGAGCAGGTGCCCAACCGTGTCCGAAAATAACACGATTATTATCTTCTTGTTTAAGTTGTGTTTGTTTCAAGTTTTCAATAACTTTTCTTTGAACGCCGCCTTCTCCGTCAGCTCCTCCGATAAAGAAAATCGGTTTGTTTTTGTTCGGGAAATCTTTATTCCAATTATCAAACAACATTTTTATTGCATCACACATTACATCAACACCTTTTTGCGAAACAAGTCTGCCGACTGATGAAATTACAGGTGTGTTTAGTAATTCTTCGTTTGTTAAATTCGGAGCAACCGTTTTGTTCATCGGATCAACAAATTCAAGTTTTGCTGATACTGTTCTTATATTATCAACTTCGGGGGAATGGTCGTTTTCGTTATTTTTCTTTGAGAACGGCAACACATATTTGTTATAGAAGTTGATTTTATTGTTATTTCTTGCGGTCATAATTTTGTCAATCGAATCTGTTTTTTCGTAAGTTTCATATTCAAAACCTACATTGTTTTTAATTTGTCCTTGTTTTGCAGTAATTGACAAGTTGTTGAAGTCATTACCGTTAATAATGCCGTATAATGAACCGGCATCATTCTTTTTCGTTAATGCCCATCTTAATTCGTTTGCTAATTCAGGATGTTCCGGAGAAATAATCTCTTTTGCATAATTTTGAGAAACAGGATGGAAGTAATTGCTTAAACATATACCCATGTTTAACAAATTGGTATGTGTTTCTGCCGGATTGTTAGCATTCATTACTAAGACGTTATCAAGATTTTTTAAACCGTCATCGTAAGGATTTGATTCTACCGCACCTGATTTTGCATTTGAAACAATATCGTAAGCGAAATTATCAAATAATGTATTTAAAATATTTGATGTTGCCGCAACTTTTTGCGTGTATGTATTATTGTTGTTTGTAGAACCTTGATACATTGCATTGTGACCGATTGTAATAATGTTCATTTTTGAAAGTTTATCTGCAGCGGTATCCGATAATTGAGAATATGCATTTTCCATCGGAGCTTTATATCTTGCTAAGGCTGCAATCGGTGAAGCTTGCCAATCGTTTAACATTAATGCATCCGCATTCGGAACGCTATTGAATGCATCACTGTTTGAAACAACTAAGTTTTTAACACTGTTTGCATCTTCTTTTGCTTTCGCAAATTCATATACTGCTTTTGAGAAGAATGCAAATTTTTCGGGTTCTTCGGTTCTGTTGTTGCTTTCATAAATTGTGCCGTTAAAATAAGTATCGTTTTTGATAAAGATTAGTTGTTTATCATTTCCGAATTTATCTTTAGAATTATTAACGAAGATTTCTACATTTTCGCTGACAGTCTTACCCTCTTTGTATGCATCTATTTGATAAGAAGCTGCTTTTTTCAAATCAAATTGTTTTCCTTTGTATGTGTATGTGTATTTTCCGTCTTGTTCTTTAAATACGGCAACACCTTTTTGTTGATACATAGGTATAAACGTAGGTATTTGAACGCCTAATCTTGTAACGTTATTTTGAACTTCAACCGGAACTGAGCCTAAGCCGCCTTCTTTGATTGGTGCGAACTCGGATGTAACAGACCATATAGCAGGATGCGGTTTGTTAATCGGAGTAACTTGAGGTGCATTGAATAAATATTTTTTAGATGCATTTTGAATATTATCAATTGCAGTCGCATACTTTTTAGCATTGACGGTTAGTGAATTATTGTTTGTCAATAACGGAACACTGCCGAAATCTCTTGTATATTTGTTCTTTAAAGTATTGCAACCTGTATTATTCATAGCTTCATCGGCTTTTCTGCAAGCACTTGCCGCAACCTTTGCAGCATTATCAGCAGCTCTTTCCGTTCTGCTTATGGATGTAAGCTTGTTCGTAATGTTATTAACTGCTTTTGCAATAGTTTTGTCATCCGGCTCATCACTTTGTCCTACTTTGTAAGCGGTTCCCATGCCTGCAAGAGATAATAAAATCGGCCACATTTTTGCATTAGAACGTGTGTTTTTAGCAATCGCTTCTCTTAATTCTTTTGCCAAAGCTTCAAATTGTTCGGTTGACGGCGAAGAATTACTTGCAACTTTTGCACTTAATTCTGTTATTTGTTGTTTTAATGTTTCAATTGTTTTGTTCGAATTTTTATTCGAAATTTTGTACGCAATAAATACGGATACAGGAATGGTGGCTAGTGGTACAACAATGGGTGCGGTTTTTTTTATCATTTCACCGGCACGTTTTTTTGCTTTTTCAACAGGCTTTTCCTCTGCTTTAATTGGTTGAGTTACAACAATTTGAGTATTTTGAGGCTTGTTGATTAAATCTGTAAATACACTTGTCATATAAAACCCTTTCCTTTTTTACATTTGCATAAAAAACGTAAATTAATTTTTTTGCTAATTCATAAAATTATATTTGGTAATTGTTACAAATTTTCATAAAAATTTTACATTGTTTTACATTTTTTTACATTGCCGTTAAATAATTGTATCAAATTGGCAAAAAAATTTTTTTATTATAAAATCTATTAATATGTGAAATAAGCAGTAGAACAAGAATTACGGGTAGTTATGAAATTAAAAGATACACAGGTTAATAAATCATTTGATTACGGTTGGTTGTTAAAAAGGATTTTTCCGTATATAAAACCTTTTTTTGGAAGAGTTATTTTAGGTTTTTTAGTCGCAATTCCCGTTGGTTTGTTGGATGGTGTCGTTTCTTTTGTTTTAAAACCTTATATGGACTATGTAATAGGACAAAAAAATCTCGTTATATACGGGCATGAAATTGAATATACTTTATTAGCATTGGTAATGCCGTTTGCGGTTGTGGCTTTTGCTACATTTCAAGGACTTTTAAGATATTTAAATTCGTATTTAACCGATTGGACAAGTTTAAAAATTACAAATGCCGTAAAAAATGATTTGTTTAAACATCTTGTTTTTATGGACAGTTCATTTTTCGATTGTAATTCTTCGGGATTAATTATTAACAGATATTTAACTGACCCTGATATAGCATCCAAAGGCATAGTTGAAGAAATAAAAACATTTATAATCAGTACGTTTGGTGCTTTGTCTTTAATAGGTGTTATGCTCTACAGTTCATGGAAACTTGCGCTTGTAGGTGTATTGGTTTTAACAATTGCATTTTTGCCTGTTTTACTTATCCGTAAAAAAATAAAATCCGTTTCAAATCAAAATACGGTAATAACAGGTGATATTTTAACAATAGTAAATGAATCATATTCTGGAAATAAAGTTGTTACTGCATATAATCTTCAAAACAGACAAATAAATCGGTTTAAAAATGAAATTACAAACAGTTTCAGAGTGTTAATATCATTAACAAAACGTGTCGGTTGGATGTCGCCTTTAATGTATTTAATTGCGTCTTTCGGTATTGCTTTTGTTCTTTTCTACGGTACAAAATTAATTCACGACGGTCAAATGACAGCAGGAGCTTTTGCTTCTTTTGTTACTTCACTTTTGCTTTTGTATAAACCCGTAAAAACCCTTGGAAATACTCTTACAAACATTCAAAATATATTTGTGGCAATGGGCAGGGTTTTTGAACTGTTCGATTATGTTCCAACTATTGTTGATAAAGAAGTAACTAAAGAATTTAATAAAATTGAAAATTGTATTAGTTTTAATAATGTTTCTTTTCATTATGAAGAAAATCATCCTGTTTTAAAAAATATAAATTTATCGGTGAAGAAAGGTGAAACATTTGCACTTGTAGGAAATTCGGGTGGCGGAAAATCAACTTTGGTAAATTTAATTCCTCGTTTTTATGATGTAACTTCAGGTTCGATTGAAATTGACGGAGTAAATATTAAAGATATTAAATTAGCTGATTTGAGAAAAAATATATCATTTGTTTTTCAGGATAATTTTTTGTTTACGGGAACAGTCAGAGAAAATATTATGGTTTCCAACCCGAATGCAACGGAAGATGATTTAAATGCAGTAATTGAAGCTGCACATTTGAACGAAGTAATTCAATTACTTCCTAACGGATTAGATACGATTTTGGGTGAAAGAGGTTTAACTTTATCCGGAGGACAAAGACAAAGAGT
>CAZGRH010000053.1:0-9083 GCA_964527005.1 uncultured Muribaculaceae bacterium
AAATTTTGTTTGCATTATCCGCATAACTTCTTCTTTTGTTTTTTCTGCTTGAGATTGAGAAACCATTGATTCTAACGTGTTTTTTAAAATAATTTCACTTCCTATATTGCTTGTAAGAATAATCAATGTATTTTTGAAATCTACTGTTCTGCCTTTAGAATCGGTTAATCTGCCGTCATCGAATATTTGAAGCATAATATTAAACACATCGGGGTGTGCTTTTTCAATTTCATCAAAAAGTATAACGGAATAAGGTTTTCTTCTTACCCGTTCCGTTAATTGACCGCCTTCGTCATAACCTACATATCCGGGAGGTGCGCCAATAAGCCTTGCAACCGTATGTTTTTCCATATATTCAGACATATCTATTCTTATTAATGCATTTTCATCATTAAACATAAATTCAGCCAAAGCTTTTGCAAGTTCGGTTTTACCGACTCCGGTCGGGCCTAAAAAGATAAAAGTACCTATAGGTCTGTTGGGGTCTTTTAATCCCGAACGTGCTCGTCTTATTGCATCAGAAACAACCGAAACGGCTTCATCTTGTCCGATTACTCTTTTGTGAATAAAATCTTCCATATTAATAAGTTTTTGCATTTCGCTTTCCATTAACTTATTAACTGCAATTCCCGTCCATTTACTTACAATTTGGGCAATATCATCTTCGTCAATTTCTTCTTTTAACAATGTATTTTTTTTGCCGTTAGGATTTTCATTAACATCTTTTAATTGCTTTTCAAGGGTAATTAATTTCCCGTATTTTAATTCCGCAGCTTTTTGCAAATCCATATTGCGTTCAGCTTCTTCAATTTGAATTTTGATTTTTTCGATTTGTTCTTTTATTGCCGCTTCACCTTGAATACTGTTTTTTTCTTCTTCCCATTGAATTTTTAATTTGTCAATTTTTCTGTTTAAATCAGATAAAACAGCTTCTATATTCTCGATTTTTTCAATATTTTCGGTGGTTTGTTCTTGTTTTAAAGCTTCTTTTTCAATTTCTAATTGCATTTTTTGACGAACCAAACTATCAAGTTCCGCAGGCATTGAATCTATTTCAATTCTTAATGCCGAAGCTGCTTCATCAATTAAATCAATAGCTTTATCGGGTAAAAATCTGTCGGTTATATACCTTGAAGAAAGTTTCGCCGCTGCTATTAATGCGGAATCTTTTATTCTTACTCCGTGATGAACTTCATAGCGTTGTTTTAATCCTCTTAAAATACTTATAGTATCTTCAACCGAGGGTTCGTCAACCATAACGGGTTGAAATCTTCTTTCCAGTGCGGGATCTTTTTCAATATATTTTCGATATTCGTTAATTGTAGTAGCTCCGATACATCTTAAAGTGCCTCTTGCCAACATTGGTTTTAATAAATTTCCCGCATCGGTTGAACCTTCGGTTGCTCCTACGCCAACAACGGTATGAAGTTCATCAATAAACATAATGATTTCGCCGTTAGAATTTTCAACTTCTTTTAACACGGCTTTTAAACGTTCTTCAAACTCGCCTCTAAATTTTGCACCGGCAATTAATGCGCCTAAATCTAATGAAACAAGTTTTGAATTTTTTAAATTTTCAGGAACATCGCCTCTTACGATTCTTTGCGCTAAACCCTCAATAATAGCGGTTTTACCTACCCCCGGTTCTCCGATTAAAACAGGATTATTTTTTGTTTTTCTGTTTAATACTTGTATAACTCTTCTTATTTCTTCATCACGACCTATTACAGGGTCTAATTTTCCTTTTCTTGCCATTAAAGTTAAATCTGATGAATATTTTTCCAATGCTTTATATGCATCTTCTGCATTTTTTGAATCCACTTTTCTATTTCCTCTTACATTTTTCATTGCGTTTAATATGGAATTTTTATTAATTCCTTCCGTTGTTAAAAGTTGCGAAATTGCAGTTGACTGTAATTCTGTCATTGCAAGTAAAAGATGTTCTATGCTGATAAAAGAATCTTTTAAATTATCCGCAGTTTCTTGTGCTATATCAAAAAGCTTATTTGTTAATTGTGATAAATATAATTGTTGATTTGTAGTATTTGATTGAATTTGCGGAAGTTTTGAAATTTCGTTAACCAATTTGTGTTTAAATTTATCAGTATTAATTTTTAATTCTTGACAATAATCTTTTGCAATACCCTCATTATCTTCGGCAATTGCAAGCATAATATGTACAGGTTCCATTTGAGAATTGTTAAATCGGTACATAATTTGTTGTGCGCTATAAATAATTTCTTTTGTGTAGTCTGTTAATCTGTTAAAATCTATCATTTAAGAACACCCCTTTTCTTCCGGTAACTTTATTATCAGTTTAATACTTTTTTTGTGAAAATCAGAAAAAATTTATAATTAATTAAGA
Source organism: uncultured Muribaculaceae bacterium (assembly GCA_964527005.1). Taxonomy (GTDB): domain Bacteria; phylum Cyanobacteriota; class Vampirovibrionia; order Gastranaerophilales; family Gastranaerophilaceae; genus Avigastranaerophilus. Next base: position 2,366 of record CAZGRH010000053.1, read on the forward strand.
TTTCATATATTGATTGGTAACAAAAAATCATTAATACACTAAACAGTGTATTTAAAAATTATTAAAAAAAGTGCATACTTGAATATGTAGAATAATGCGGATTAGAGTGTAAATTAAAGGCGGTAAATTTGTATAATACCATAAATCCTGCCTATGCAAGGTCATATTATGGATTAACAAACAAAAAAATAAACAGAAAAGAGGAAGAGGAAAAAAGTTCTCAATCCTCCAAACAGGCTGAAAATAATTTACAAGAACAAAGAAAAAATTCAAATGCCAATTCGTATTTTCCTAACGGCGAAAAAGTTTCCATTGATTATACAAAAAATAAAATAAGTATAGAGCAAGTTTTAAAAGATTTTAAAAATACGACAAATGCAATAGGCGCACCTGCGGAAATACAGGCTGAAGTATCTCAATATTTGAGTTTGATTGAAAATCAAGCATTAAAAGATACCCCAAATGCGCAAGTAATTCAATCAAATTTAAAAAATGCTTCTCAAATTCTTGATGAATATATTACAAAAACATTAAAAAAACCGTCAAAAGTTGTTGAAAATTGGGTTGATGCATTATTTTTACAACAAATAGATTATAAAGCTCCCGTAAAAGAAGTTGAGCAAACATCCGTTGTTGATTTTAACGAAAATAAAATTTTTGAAGAAATACCCCAAGATAATAATTCGGTTAATTCTCAAGGTCAAATTTTACAAGAAACGCAATCTTTTCAACAAGATGAAAATCCGCAAATAAAACAAAAATTTACGGGTTATATTCCCAGTGATAAAACATTAAAAAGAATGTTTATAAATGCAAAAAAATATTCCGAGATTAATCAAAAAGAAAAAGCGCTTGTAACATTTGATAATGCGTTAAAATATGCGGAAAATATTAATGATGAACAAACTTGTGCTTTAATTCATTTTGAGCAGGGAAAAATATATGATTCTTTCAATTCTGTTGAAAATGCATTGTATAATTATTATAAAGCCGCAAATCAAAGCAGTGATAATAATGTAAAAGCTAAAGCACATTTATCAATGGGTAAAATTTATGATGATTATGTAAAATTTGAACCTGCAGTTGAACATTATTGTGCAGCTGTATCTTTTGCGGGTGAAAGTGATAATTTAAATCTTCAAACAAAAGTTTTATCGGATTTGGCACAAATTCATGCACAAAAATACGATAAAGATAATGCACTAATGTTTATGGATTTATCTGATGTTGTTGCGGAAGAAACAAAAGATAATAAAGTAAAAGGCTTAATATCCGCAAAAAATGCAAATAATTGTAAAAAATTAAATGAAAATGCAAAGGCTTTACAATATTACGGAAAATCAGCCAAAGCTTTTTCCGAAACCGATAATTATGAAAATTTAGCAAAAAATTATATGAATGCCGCACAAATAATGCTTGGTTACGGGAACAAAAGTAAAGCTAAAAATTTGTTATCTAAAGCATTTTCGGCAGCTCAACATACAAATGCAAAAGATTTGAAACAAGAAATCGCAAACCAATTTGCCGGCTTGTAATTTCTTGTAAATCATGTTTTGTCATTAAATTTTTTGATTAAACGAGTTTAGTATCTTGAAATTTTTTGAACAATAATTATTCTATTGCGTCAACTCTTTTTTGATGTCTTTGTGCTTCAAATTCGGTTGTTAACCATATTTTGCAAATATCTTTTGCTAAATATTCTCCGATTATTCTTTCTCCAAAACATAATATATTAGCGTTGTTGTGTAATCTTGAAAATCTTGCCGATGTTGTATCGGAACAAACGACGGCTCTTATACCTTTTACTTTATTTGCGGCAATACTCATTCCTATTCCGCTTCCGCAAATAAGAATTCCTTTTGAATATTCGTCTTTTGCGACTTTTAATGCCGTATCTTTTGCTATTGCAGGATAATCAACCGCATCTTGAGTATATGTTCCGTTGTCGAATACATCATAACCCTCTTCTTTTAAAAAATTACAAATTTTATTTTTTAAGTTAAATCCGGCATGGTCGGATGCAATAATAATTTTGTTGTTATCCATATTGACTCCTTTTAATTGTTACAATTTTTAAAGAAATATTTAACATAATAGCATGTTTTTATATTGATTTTTGTTTATAAATATGTAAAGTATTGGGATTATTATGACACAATTTCCTACACAAAATCAATCATATTTTTATCCGAACGGTTCACAATATTGTGTGAACACGGGTATAAACACACAAAATATGCAACCTGTACAAACATTGCAGACGGTAACACCATGTGTAAATCCTTATACTTCGCAAATATATAATTATCCTACGGCATCCGTATACGGACAAACTCAAACGCAAATGCAAATGCCGTCACAACCTATGCAGGTACAAACACAACCTGCTCAATCACAACAAAACGGACAACCTGCCTCCGGCGTAAATATTTATATATATAATCCGTCGGCAATAGGTGCTCCGTCATCCAGTGCGAGTGCAAATTATAATATTGTACCTCCGAATTGCAACGCACAAGCGCCTGTTCAACCGCAACAAACTCAATTGCAATCTCAAACACAAACACAACCTGCACCGGTTGCGCAAGAACAAACAAAAGAACCTGAAGAAAAGAAAACTAAAAAAATTATTGCGTTAACAAATGAATATATTAAATCTTTGGAAAATTATTTAAGAAGTCCCGATCCGAAAGTCAGAAAAACCGGTATCACGGATTTAATTAAAAGATTTGAAGAAGATGAATCCAGATATGAAGATCCTGCATTAACCGCTTTATTGAATATTGCATTGCAAGATCCTGTTGCGCAAAATCGTGTTTTGGCAATGACTCCGATAACGGTAGAAAAAGCTCATGGCGACCAAAATACAATACAAATCTTATCAAATCTTGAAAAATCAGATAAATTGTACGGACAAGAAGCAAAAACCGCAAACGAAGCATTGTTAAAAGCGGTTCAAACATATACAACAATTGCTGATAATTCACCGTCAAAAAATGAGAAAGAAAAAAGTAATTAATAAATAAGGTAAGTATGAAAATAATTTCAACAGTAGCAACAACGGCACAAAAATTATCGGGAAAACCTCTTGGCGTTATGTCTAAAGCATTGGGCATAGCCTCTGCTGCTGCGGTTATTTATGATGCACATGTAAACGGAAGAGAACGTGCAAACGGAATTGCGGAAGTTGAAACTGCCGATAGATTTTATAATGATTATTATCAATATCTTTCCTCTGATTCAGGTAGTGCAACTACGGGTAAAATGAAAAAAACTTGGTTTGAAATAAAAACGGCATTACCGTTTTATGAACCATTATCAAGAACAAAAGGATATTTGTACGGAGTCACAAAAACGTTGACGGAAGAATTACCTGTTTTATTTCTATCGGCTACTGCATTGATATTCGGTAAACATGCTTTTATCGGAAAAAAATGTTCAAAATTGGGTAATGCTATCGGTAAAACAGCCGGTGCTATGTTGGCATTGAATGTAACGGATAAAATATTGTACGAAGTTATCGGCGTCGGTAAAAAGAAAGAAAAATTAAGTAAACTTTAATTCTCTATATCACTTAAAAATTATTTGTTAATGAGCGGCTATTTATCAATAAACTAGACAGTCGGTTAATTTATTATTCTTTTTCGTTGGATTAATATAAAACTGTTGCGAAGATAAGCAACCGGTAAAAAGAGAGGAAAATAGACGTGTCAATTACAACAGAGAAAACAAGCGTTGTTAAAGTAGTTATTGTAGAAGATTATAAACTTACAAGAGTCGGTTTAAAATCAACATTAAATGATTATGAGCATATTAATGTAATAGGAGAAGCAGAAGATGCCATTGACGGATTAAAATTAATTGAAACATTAAAACCAAATGTGGTATTGATGGATTTGGGTTTGCCGGGAATGAACGGACTTGAGGCAACCATTAAAATTAAAGATATATCACCGTCAACAAATGTTATTATATTAACATCACATGAAAGAGGAGAAGAAGTAATCGCCGCATTGGGAGCCGGCGCAAATGCATATTGTTTGAAAGATATTACGCCTGAAATATTATCGGAAGTAATAAGAGATGTTGCGTTAGGTGCTTGTTGGATTGACCCTGCCGTAGCGAAAATAGCATTGAGTTATTTTCCTAAACCTGAAAATTATACGTTGATTAATTCTTCGGATGTTCAAGATGCAAGAGCGCAATTGACGGAACGAGAACTTGAAGTATTAAAACATTTGGTAAAAGGTAAAAGCAATACTGAAATAGCAAAAGAATTAATTGTTAGTGTACATACCGCAAAAGCACACGTTTGCAGTATATTGCAAAAACTTTGCGTTGATGACAGAGTTCAAGCCGCAGTAAAAGCAATAAAAGAAAATATAATATAAATTTGTTAAAAATTTAATAAATATTGTAGAAATCTAAATTCGGGAGATTAGGGTAATTGTTCTAATCTCCCGTTAAAATATATAAAAAATTGATTAAATATTTTTTGCGTTGGGATTTGTACAGATTTTTAAGTTGTGTTTTGGGTAGATTTTAGAGTATAATTCTTTAAAATAGGTAAAATAAAAAATTTAAATTATAAGGAAATATAAAAATGAAAATAGCAGTATGCTTGTTCGGACATTTAAGAACATATAAAAATTGTTATAAAGCATTAAAAGCAAAATTGTTGGATTTATATGATTGTGACGTGTTTATGCACACTTGGTCTATGATAGAACATACAACTTCTACTTGGCATAATGAAAAAATGAAAAAGAATATTTCCGTTGAAAATATTAAAGACAAAATTATTGAAATATATAATTTAAAAGATATACAAATGGAAGAGCAAGAAGATAAAGATTTAGAATACGGAAATGCTATTCAACAACTTTCGTTTCAAAAAGAAACATATCACAGTATTTGGGGGGTTAATTGTTTACATCACAGTATTCGAAGTTCTTATGAATTATGTAAAAAATATTCGGAACAAAATAATGTTAAATATGATTATATTTTGTTTGTTCGCCCTGATATTTTATTGCATAAAAAATTTATAATAGAAAAATTTACCGATGGTTTGAGTGAAGAAGAATTGAATAATTCATTCTTTTATCCGAGTATAGTTACGTGGTATGGAAGAACCAATGATAACAGAAAATTAGGCGGAAATGATTTAATATTTTTTGCTAAAGAAAATGTTATAAATGACTATTTAAATAATCTTCATTCAGTTTCGGATAATTTTAAAAAAGATACTGTTTATAACAGATGTTTGGAATCTTATAGTTTGGATTTGATTGAAAAGTTAGGATATAAACATTGGAGATTAAATTATGAAATGTTTAAAGATTTTGAAATTTTAAGGAATAATCAAAAAGTTCCTTATTATTACGGTCCTAAATTTTTTGAACATTATAAAAAATTTGAACTTTGTGAAAAAGCTTTAAAAAGATTTTTAAGCGAATTAGGCTCAATTATATATTACGCAATATTGAGAAAATAAATAAAATTTGTAAATTATTATTAACAAAAAAGCAATTTTGTTAATTAAAAATACTTTATATCTATGTGTGGTAGTTTAATAACTTTTGGTAGAGGTTTTTAATGACTTATAGTTTAGGTACAACAAACATAGATAATGTTTCGACGTTCAATTTATTTAATAGTACTTCATTGAATAGTGAAAATTATGTAAATCCAAATGCGGATACTCCTCTTTTTGATACAACTTCAGAAAAAGAAGAAAAAAATATTGAACAATTAGAAGCCGAATTACAAGAAATTCAAGATAATAACGGAGCAATTACCGGTTCTTGGAATAAGTTTAAATGTAAAACAAATTTAGGCGCAAGCAGTGAAAAATGCGAAGAAGCCATTGATAAATATAAAAATGGTGAAATTGAATTTGATGAAGCAATGAAAGAAATTGAAAAATATGATGCTGCGCAAAAAGGAAGTTTAAATTTATTTTCTAACTTGGCAACGGGAATTGCTTCAATTGCTACGGCGACAATAGCAGCGGGTGCAATTGTTGCTTCAGGCGGAACGGCAACTCCGTTTGTATTGGGAGCTATTGGCGCAGGAGCCGGTGCTATTACCAAAACAACATATAAAATGACAGACAGAGCAACCAATAATGTAGAAAATGATGTTTTGGACGGAAAACAAATTTTTAAAGACGCAGCTTCCGGTGCTATTTCTGGGGCAATAGCCGCTACAACAATGGGCAACGGTTCAGCTTGTGAAACATTATCTTCATCAATTAAAACAAGTGCAAAAGGCAGTATTAAAACAGGTGCTTTAACAGGTGCTATTTCAGGCGGTTCAAATTATATTATTGAAAATGTATCAGATGAAAATGCGAAATTTAATGCAAAAGATTTAGCTAAAGAAGCAGGAATAAATGCTTTGGCAAGTGTTGCAATAGGCGGTGCTATCGGAAGTACAAACGGTGCAATGAAATATTCGGGAATTTTAAAATCAGGCGGTAATATTGCAACTGATGCTTCAAAAATAAATTTCTCAAATACATTGGCAAACGTTGCTTGTAATGCGGAGTATAAATTGGTACGCAACGGTTTGGATACTATTGCCGAAAATGTAGCTTAATAAAAAAGTTGTTTTTAAAGTAATAATTCCATAACGAGTTTTGTGTAAACCTTAATTTGCTGTACATGTTAAATAATTAGTTACATTTTTTTTAAAATAAATAAACAATAAAAAA
>CAZGRH010000054.1:0-5162 GCA_964527005.1 uncultured Muribaculaceae bacterium
CATCGGTGAAAAATTATCGCAATACGGTTTTAATGTTGAAGTAAGTGAAAATATAATTGCCACGCCTGTTTTGGCATATTCAGCATTAAATGAAAATGCTTATGCAATTATGATTACGGCTTCACATAATCCGCCCGAATATTTAGGCATAAAATTTATCCCTCCATACGGCGGTCCGGCAGAAGACAGTATGGTAAAAGAAATTGTTGCGAACTTGGAAAACCCGTTTGTTAACACTGTTAAATCAAAAATGTATTCAAAAGTAAACTTTGAAAACAATTACATAAAACATTTAGAGAATTTAATTGATTTTAAAACAATAAAAAAATCAGACATAACGGTAAATTATGATGGTCACCACGGTGCTGCCGCAAAATTATTTAAATCGATTTTAGATAATAACGGAGTTAAAAACAATTCTCAAAATTTGGAAAGAGATATTAATTTTGGCGGATTTATGCCTGACCCTAAAGAAAAATACTTACCATCTTTGAAAAAGTTATGTGAATTAACGGGTAACATCGGACTAAGCAATGATGGTGACGGCGATAGATTCGGCGTATTCAACGAAAAAGGAGAATTCGTCAGTGCAAATGAAATTATTGCATTGTTGATGTTGCATTTAAAAAAATATAAGAATTACACAGGAAAACTTGCAAAAACGGTAGGTGCAAGCTCAATGTTAAATATTCTTGCTCAAATAAACAATATTGAAATTATTGAAACACCTGTCGGATTTAAATGGCTTGGCACTGCAATGCGTAATTATGATGTATTAATAGCAGGTGAAGAATCAGGCGGTTTAAGCATTAAAAATCATATTCCGGAAAAAGACGGTATCGTTGCAAATTTATTAATTATTGAAATGTTGGTTGTTTCGGGTAAAAAATTATTTGAATTGCAAGAAGAATTAAAAAACATTATAAAACGTGAATTTATAAATGACAGAGTTGATTTAAAATTAGAAAACAAATCAGAACAAGATCAAATTATTAATAAATTCAAAAATTTCAATATGATTGCTGATTATATAATCACAGAAAAAAATATTATGGACGGTTTAAAATTAATATTAAATGACGGAAGCTGGATTTTAATAAGAAAAAGCGGCACGGAACCGCTTTTAAGAATTTATTTTGAAACAAGTACGGAGGAAAAATTAAACGAATTAAAACAATTCGTTATTAAACAAGTTTGTTAAAAGTAAATAAATCATTATAAGAAAATATTGAATATTTTCCGGTAATGTAGTTTGCTTCTTTGGGGCTTTTTTTAAAATAATTGTCGATATAGTTCTTGAATAATATTAATTGTTTTGTTTCAATATTTTCCAAAGAACACGCAAACCCCGTATAACACCGTGCATTTGACATAGTGTAAGTTAGCACAAAAATTGTTGAAATAATAATTAATTTTTTCATATTAAACTCCTTAAAAAAGTAAAATAGTTCTGTTATATATATTTTGAAAGATAATGTAAAGTTTTACATTGCACTTTATAATTAAATATTTGATTGCCAAAAAGTTTAATGTAGAATATATCTATAGCAGTGAAAAATTTTGTAATAAAAATATACAAAATGACAAAAATAAAAATTTTGGAACTTTGAAACAATATGAATTTCCTGTTAGAAAAAGAGAATATAGAACGGAATAAAATGACGAAGCCAGATTTTTCAACGGCTGCCGGTAGGGAAGTTATGGCAATTTATTTGCATTCTAAATTAGAACAAATATTTAGCTATGACGCAAAAAATGAAAATCCGATTTTCAAAAGCATAAAACCGGGGTTCGTTAAATCATTTACAAAAAGGTTGGTAGATAAACCTCAAAAGCATATTTTAGTTGGAATAAGCGGTGAATCAGCAAGCGGAAAAACTACAATTTGCAACACTATAAAAGAAGTAACGGAAGCATTAAACATGCCTGTTGAAATTTTAAGTGCCGATAATTATTTCCGAGATATTTCCGCTTTAATAAAAAAACACGGTTCTTTTGATAAACTTTTAGAATCCGGATTTGATGTTGATTCTCCAGATAATTTTGATATGGAACAATTGTATGAAGATTTATCGGATTTATCACAAGGTAAAGATGTTTTAATCCCTCAATATTTGGTTAACGGTACAGGAGTTGTAGTTCCAAAAGCTATAGCAAAAAAATCCGCCAAAATTATTGTTGTGGAAGGAATGGCAACTATGCACGGAGAAGTTGCAAATTTATTTGATATTAAGTTATATGTTGATATAAAACCTGATATACAAGAAAAATGGTTTTTGTATAGAGCTCAAACATCCAGAAATCAAGATGAAGAAAATGCAAGAAAACAACTCGCTTATGTCCGTGAAGCTTCAAAGAAATATATTTTACCAAAAAAAAATAATTCGGATATTATAATAAACGGTGCTTCATCTTTAGAATATTTTGCTCAAATATTGAGATATGTTTACGAAATTACAAACAATTTTTCTGATTAATTAAACTGTTTTTAAATAAATACAATAAAACATAAAATGAGCCAAAAAGGCTCATTTTATGTATGTAACACATTTATAATAATCAATGTTTTTCTACAAGTGCTTATAATTTTATACATTGAAATACTGTTCAAATATATTTTTTGAAGTAACATTTATTTGTTCGGGCATTGCAACTTTTGTTTCTACAAGTTGTTTATCTTTAGGCAATCTGTCTTTTAAAGGCTTTTTACCTGTTAATAAACGCATAAATTTGAAATATTTACCTAAAAAGCCTTTTCTGTTTTCATTTTTTTCTTCTTGTTGTTGAATTTCTTCATAAGTTTTTCTTCTGATTGGCATACCGATTGAAGTCCTTGTTAAAATTTCACCTGTAAGCGTACAAGGTCCGGTAACAGTAGACATACCAAGTAATGATTTATTATATTGCGAACGGAATGTCGAATTAAACCAATTAATTAATAATGTTTGATAAAACATAGCACTTAATCTTTGAACAATACGCTCATTTGCTTTTTCTTTAGCACCATCTTTGTCTTCTCCGTCACTTTTTAACATTACCATATTATAATTATCAGCGACTAAAAATGCTGAGGTAATTGTGGAAGATATAACTTTTACCATCATTGCCAAATCTGTATTTTTATTACTTGATTGCGAAACGCAGTCAAATGATTTTTCAATTGCAGTACCTACATATTTTTTAAGCTTTTCTGATTCTTTTTGCAATTTCGCTATTGCTTTTTCAACTCCAATTCCAACTTTTTGTGCATCTTTTAATGATTTTAAAGCTTTTTGATAACCAGCAGTTTCTTTATTTAAATTTTCCATTGCATTGACAAAAACCGTTTGACTAATCTTTTTTGCTTTTGGTGATTTTGTTCCGTAAATTTCCGTAACTGCTTTATGAATAGCTTTCTCAAATTTATTTAACTCCGCCTCACCCAAAAGAGATTTAGCTGCCTTTTTTTCAACAGGTGAAACCGCTAAATTCACCAAACCCGTTGTTAATTTAAATGGTAAGCGCAAAGCGGACATTATAAACTTAAACGGCTCCGTTACAACATCAACAAAAGGTTTTAATTTAGTTTCAACCTTTATTGGAGTTGCAACGGTTCTTGTTCCGATTTCTTGTATGATAGAATTTGTTAAATCGGCAAGTTGTGTTTCATTTAACCGTATATTTTTATTTTTAATTATTTTTGCAGCTTTTTGCGCAATTGTTTTATAGTCATGTTCTGCTAAAGCCACACTCTCCGTGTCAATTGCCGCTTTGATAGAAGTTTTTATTTTTGATATATCACAATCAGCAACTGATGTATTTGCTTTTAATTTATTAGCAATTGCGGATATAGCCTCATCTGCTTTATCCTTGGGAAGTGAATGTTTGTATATTTTAAATATTCCGTCTTTTGTTTGTTGTGAATATTTTGATTTTATAAATGCATGACCATCAGCTACCTTATCAAAGCTTACATCTTTTAAACTGTCAGTAATATTGGTGAAATTTTCTTCAGACATTTTAAATTCTTTAAAAGCAAGCGGGTCATATATTTTCTTTTTAAAGAAATTACCGACTTTGTTTAAGCCTTTTTTAACTTTACTGTTTTTAGTTAGCGAACTGTTTTTAAAGAAACTTAATACAAAGCCTGCGGCAATTAAAATTCCCACCGCTTTTTTGAGCGTATTTATGTTTATAAGGGTCTTTTTTTCTTGTTGTTGGTTTTTATTATTTGTATTTGTTTGTATTTCATTTGCGCCAAAAGAAATTTCCATTTCTTTAAATACCGACGGCTTTTCATTTTTCAATGAAATATCTTTTTCTTTGTTATCCGTTAATATAATTTTTGTTTCAGCTTTAGTATCGAGGCTTTTTTCTTTAACCTTATTTTGAAGAGTTTTATTTACTTCATTATTTTGTACAAGATGAACATTTCTCTCTTTTTTATTGTTATATTTTTTGGCTCTTTCTTTAGACAAAAAGAAAATAGGTTTTTTAACCGCTAATCTTGATATAATTTCGGTGGTAAGAACGGTAAGTGCAGAAATTGCAGGTGCAAACCATGATGATGTATTAACTTTTTTTGTAAATACACCAAATGTAATTAATTGAATATACGCAGTAAGCATAACCCTTGCAATTTCTTGATTGCGACGTTCTTTTGCTTCTTTTGTCGCCTCTTTCTTAGCATCGCCACATAATACCGATAAATTATAGGCATCATTTGCCAAGAATAATACAGGAATTAAACCTGATACTATTCTGTTTAGCGGTCTTTCAAGTGCCGTATTAAAATTACCCGTGTATTTATCAAAGAATTTATTACTTACTTTGTATAAATTTTCTTTTAAATATTCATTTGCTTCTTTTATTGTTTCTTGTGAACCTGAATAATTTTTTGGATTGTTAAGCATGTCAACAAGTTTTTTAGGTTCAATATTTTTACTTTTGGCGAATTTATTTATTAATTCCTCTGTTTTATCATAAATTCCTTTTATCATATCAGTTTTGGAATCTATTTCATTAAGTTTTCTCGGAATTCTGATTAATGGCTTGTTATATATTTTTCTTGCACCGTCTTTGGCTTGGGGAATATTTTGTACTTTCTTTAGAACAAAACTTGCTCCGTATAATGGCAGTGTAACGACAGGAAAAATAATTTTTTCAAAAAATGCTCTAATCGG
>CAZGRH010000054.1:5262-9018 GCA_964527005.1 uncultured Muribaculaceae bacterium
AGTTTTTTTGCTGCTTTTTCAATATCATATTTAACGAATTTATGCTTTATCGTATAAGTTAAATCATTTTCGTTTATATCTAATATCGCATAGCAAGCTTCCGGTTTTTCAGTAAACGGACGTCCGACACTGCCGACATTAACAACAGTTTGTTCCGTATTGGTTTGATAACCGCAAGGAGTATGTGTATGTCCGCAAAATATAATATTCGCCGAAGTCCCTTTTATTATTTCTTCAACTTCTTCAATTTTTAAATCAGGAAAAATATTTTCATTATTTTTTCTTGGAGAACCATGAACCAACAATATTTTTAATTCTCCAAACTCTATTATTTCTTGTTTTGCAAGATTATTTAAAAATTGTTTTTCTTCATCGGTTAATAATTGACTGTCGGCTAAATATGCAGCCGCCATGGTTGAATTTAATTCTAATATTTTATTGTATATATCAAACGAAAAATTCGCCAACATTTCATCCGTATTACCTTGAATAAGATGAAAATTTTTACTTTTTTGCAACTCTTGAATTTTTTTTATTGCTAAGGTTGGCTCGGGACCCGCCATTGCCAAATCACCTAAACAATATAAAGCGTTACAATTTTCACATTCTATATCATTTAAAACCCTTTGCAATGCTTCCATATTGCCGTGTATATCTGAAATAATTGCTATTTTCATGAATTTTCTTTCTACTATTGTGCTAATATAATTTTAACAGGAAGTAAAAGACATGATAAAAAGAAGAATTTCAAAACAAATAGAAATAGGTAACGTAAAAATTGGCGGAAATGCACCAATCAGCGTGCAATCAATGACAAATACCGATACAAGAGATATAAAATCTACCTTAACACAAATTAACAAACTAAGAGAAAACGGTTGCGAACTTGTTCGTTTGGCTATTTTAAATGCTGAAGCCGCTGATGCAATAAAAGAAATAAAAAAGCATACAGAAATACCTTTAATTGCAGATATTCATTTTGATTATCGACTTGCCGTAAAATGTATAGAAAACGGCATTGATGCGTTGAGAATAAATCCGGGAAATATCGGTAAAGAAGAAAATATAAAAAAAGTTGTTTCATTGGCTAAAACAAATAATGTTCCGATAAGAATAGGAATTAACGGAGGTTCTTTAGAAAAAGATATTGAAGCTTTAAACATTCCTTTATCAGAAAAAATGGTAATGAGCGCATTAAGACACATTAAAATTCTTGAAAATATTGATTTTGACAAAATAAAAATTTCATTAAAATCAAGTGACGTATTAACGACAATTGAAGCTTATAAGCTTATTGCGGAAAAAGTTGATTATCCTTTGCATTTGGGAGTAACAGAGGCAGGAACATATACGGGCGGGATTATTAAATCGGCAGTAGGGCTCGGAACATTATTGGCAAACGGTATCGGAGATACAATAAGAGTATCTTTGACAGATTCTCCGATTGAAGAAGTAAAGGCGGGATTTTTAATTCTAAAATCTTTAGGTTTACGAAAAAGAGGCATAAATTTTATTTCCTGCCCTACTTGCGGAAGAACGCAAATTGATTTAATAGGACTTGCAAAACAAGTAGAAAAAAGATTGGAAAATTTTGATAAACCATTAACTGTTGCGGTTATGGGATGTGCGGTAAATGGTCCTGGGGAAGCAAAACACGCTGATTATGGCATTGCAGGCGGAATAAAAGAGGGATATATTTTCAAAAAAGGTGAAATTATAAAGCGACTTCCCGAAAATCAGTTGGTTGATGAATTTATAAATCTCATTCAAACGGAGAATATATAGATATTGCAATCTTCTAAAAAATACGTTATCATAGATATAAAGAGGATTTGAGAATGAAAAAGTTAGTTTTGTTATTTTTGATTGCAATATTTGCACAAAATGTTTATGCGGCTATAGATAGCAGATATACTACGGATGAAAGATATTTTAAAAATACAGGATATTCTGCCGAAATGGCTAATATAGTTGGGGTTCAGAAAGCTGATCCTTACCGTGAACCGGAAGAAAGTGTACTTAATCAAAAAGGACATTTCTGGCAAAAGTTTTATCATTTTTTAATTCCGGCACAAAGCAACAATATTGATTTTTATAATCACAGTATTGAACTTAACAGAGGAAGTTCTTGGAAAGATTACTAAAAATTTAAAAGGAGATTAATTAAAAATCTCCTTTTTTTAACCTTTAATGAAATATGAAGAAAAAATTATTTTTTATTTTAATATTTGCATCAATTGCCATTCCTGTACACGCTGATGATAAGGATATGGCTTACTACTATTTGCAAAAATCAAAAATTGAAGCGGTTCAAGAACAAAGATATGATTATATACTTTTGGCAAAAAACCACTTTTTAAAAGCTTTAAAAAAAGATCCGCTAAATACGGATATAATGCTTGCATTATCAGAAACTTACAAACTAACGGGGGACAGAAGAAAAGCTAATTTATATCTTTTAAAAGTTTACAATACTAATCCGTCAAATCCCTATTATAAAAGAGAATTAGGAGATTTTTATTATCATTTTCAAGAATATGCCACTGCAATTGAATATTATAAACGGGCATTAGCTGACGGACTTTTAAAAGATTTTGATACAAATTTTAAAACGGCTGAATGCTATGAAAAACTTGGAGATGAAGAAAATACCGCATTATATTACAAGATAGCATTTTATTTAAATCCGAATTCTAATAAAGCAAAGAAAAAAAATAATGAGTATGTTTCCGTAAAAAAAACAAACGAACTTCAAAATGAAGAACCCAAATATAAATATCTTTTTAAAGAAAAAATTAATAATTCAAACAATGATAAGAGTGAAATTGAAAAAATAATTAATGAAATAAACAGTTTTTAAATTTTTAAATAATTTAAATTTAATACAAATATTTAGTTTAAATACAAAAAAGAAACTCCATATTGGAGTTTCTTTTAAAATTAAGCTTTTAATTAAGAAATTCTTTGAAACATATAACCGATACCACGTGCGGTAAGAATTAATTCAGGATTTGCGGGATCTGTTTCTAATTTTGAACGTAATCTTGAAATATGAACATCTACAACTCTTGTATCTATTCTATGATCCGCAGGGTAAGACCAAACATGTTGTAAAATTTCGTTTCTTGAATAAGCTTGCCCCGAATTATTTACCAACAATTCTAACAAACTAAATTCCATACCCGTTAATCTGATACGTTCATTTTTTCTGAATACTTGACGTCTTGCGGTATCAATTCTGATATTTCCGGTAGTAATTACATTTTTTGCAATTTTACTTGTCGGAACAGAAACTTCTTTTGTATTTGTCCTTCTTAAAACTGCTTTAACTCTTGCTTCAAGTTCTTTTGGACTAAACGGTTTTATTACATAATCATCAGCACCTAATTCCAATCCAGTAATTCTTTCGGAAACATCGCCTAATGCCGTAAGAATAATTATAGGAACATCAGATGTTCTTCTTATTTCTCTTGTTACGCCATAACCGTCAATTTTAGGCATCATAACATCCAATACAATTAAATCAGGATTATGTTTATTAAATGCTGCAACTGCTTCTTCACCGTCTGTTGCAGTTACTACCTCATAACCTATCATACTTAATCGAGCTTCTAAAATTCTGCGAATACTTGCTTCATCATCAGCTATTAATATTTTCTGACGAGAATCTTGTTCAGCTTGAATATCGTTATTTTCTGTCATTTTAAGACCCCTTAACATTAAAAAATATTACCTTTGTTTACATTATATTACAAA
>CAZGRH010000055.1:0-8993 GCA_964527005.1 uncultured Muribaculaceae bacterium
AATGTCGGTGATTATTTCTTTAATGAAGCCGGTGGCGAAGAAGAAAATAATATGGTAAATGTTAATTTCGGTGAAAACGGCGATACTAATGTCGTTATGGAAAACCAAGACGGAGAACAAGTTATTGCTACTGTTTCTGAAGTTCCTGAAAATTCCGATGACGGTAATAAAACCGATAAACAAAGCGATGATGAATTTTTCGGGACTGATTCACAAGGTGAAAATAATTCCGAAATAATGATTTCATACAACAAACATGCGAGATTAAATCCGTTTAAACCGTTAGAAAGTATATCTAAAAAGTTAGACGGCTACGCGAAGATAAACAATGTTGATTTTGAAATAATAGAACCGCCCGTTAAATCGGTTCCTGATGAAAACTTAACAAGATTATTACAAACGCAAATTTCGGGAATACTTTATGATGATGAAAAACCGGCCGCTATTGTAAATTTAAACGGCACGGATCAGTTTGTAAAAGTAGGCGATGTCGTTTCAGGATATAAAGTTGAAAAAATCACGAGAAAACAAGTACAAATAAGTTATAAGAGCAATACATATATTGCTTCTGTCGGTGAATTATTTACACGAGGTGTATTAGAAAAACAAAGAGCTGTTGTAAATTTAGAAAATAAATTTGCAGGAAATAGAAATAATTAGAGGAGTTAGAAACATATATTATGAAAAGAGTTTTAAAGAGCGTATCAAAAATATCCTTGTTAACAGGTTTGGTGTTGTTACTATCTTGTAATATGATAAATGCGGCTCCTCTCGTTTATGATATGGATGAACCGGAAATAAGAACGGAATATAATGATTACGAAAAAATTAAATTAGAAGGTGCTGTCAATTTTTCAAAAGATGACCAAACAGTTACTTTAAGTTTGAGAAATACGGATGTTCAACAAGTTTTAAGAATGTTCGCCGATAAAGCAGGTTTAAATATTGTATTCCATGAATCGGCAAAAGGTAATGTTACTTTAGATTTAGTCGATGTTAAATTATCAGAAGCCTTTAAAATGGTAATGAAAATTACAAATTTGACTTATGTAATCAAAGATAAAACCATGATTGTAGTTGCTACGAGTGAGGCTGAAAATGTAAATATTACAAAAGATAATATTGCAGTTTTACCCGTAAAATATGCCGATGCCGGTTATTTGGCAAATTTCTTGAATAATAATGTATTTTCTTTAAACTCTCCTGGACTTTCTTTCGGACCTATAGTAACAACAAATTCAGAAAGAAACGAATTGTTAATTTTCGGTACGGATAATGATTATCAAATGGCAAGAAAAATTGTTGAAAAATTTGATAAAAAACCGGAAATGACAACTTTTAAAGTAAATCATACAACGCCTTATGAAATGGCAAAAATGGTATGTGAAACTTTATTTAATGCTCCAATGCAAGGCGGTTCATCTAAAGCAGGAGAACATAAAACTCAATACGAATTAAAAGGTAAAGAATCAACGAGTAAGTCTGATGATGAAATTGTTTTAGGTGCAGGTTCAATTGCTTGCACGCTATCAAGTACGGTATCAACAAATAACATTTCTTCTTATCAGTCAAAACCGTCTATGACACTATATGTTCAACCGGAACTCGGTACTTTAACGATGGTAGGCGGAAGCGATAAACAAGTTGAAATGGTTAATGATTTTATTGTTTTAAACGATAAAAAACAACCTCAAGCAATTTTGGAATTATCAATAATTGCATTGACAGAAGACGGTTCAAAAGAATTTTCTAACTCTTGGACTTATGCGGCTAAAAGCCCTATATCTTTTTCAGGTGACACAGGTTTTTCATCAGGAAAAATCTATTGGAGAGGACATAGCGGCAGTGAAGCTTCACATGATTTAACTCAAACACTTACATATTTAATAGAAAATGCAAAAGGCAGAATGGTCGGCAATCCGAAGATTGTACTTACAAACGGTAAAAAATCGGTTATTGACTTAACTGCAGACTATGTTGAATCAGTAACGGTTCAAACATTAGCAGGTGCCGGCGGTACAACGTCAGGTTCAGTACAAAAAACTTATAATATTGAAGAAGATTTAGGTACAAAAGTTGAAATAGTACCATTTATCAGCCCTGACGGTTATGTTTCTTTAAATTTAAAACCTGAGTATACAAATGTTGCAAGAGAAATTACGGGTTATTATAATATCCAAGATGAAAACGGTAATCCAAAAGTAATAACATATCCTGAAGCAACATTATTACAAAGACACAATCTTGAATTAAAAAATGTAAGAATAAAAGACGGTGAAACATTATTATTAGGCGGTATGATTACCGAAACCGAAACAAGTAATGTATCGAAAATACCTATTTTAGGAGATATTCCGGGAATCGGTTTCTTCTTCAGATCTCAAACAAAATCAATGAAAAAAGAAGAATTGATGATGGTTTTAACACCAAGAATTATATATGATACGGAAGATGTAGCAGATCTTTAGGATAAAATTTTAATTTATGTCTAGTCAGATATTAGAAAAAATAAAACCAATAGTAAACTTATCGGTAGTTGCAAAGTTTAATGTAAATGAAATGGGAATTGATTTATACATTCCCATTCATGTTGCTAATGATGTCATTTACATCATAACTGTTCATAATAAACTATCGAAAGTTATTACTGAAAAAGTAAAAAAAGTTTTAAACGTTTCTAATGTTAAGATTAAAAATGTAACTAAAGAAGAATTTTTTGAAGTTCATGATTTTGTAAAACAACAATTAGGTTCATATTCCGATACAACGAAATCACCATTAACGATTGATTCGCCTATTGATGCATCGCAAACAACTCCGTCATTTTTAATGCAAGAAAATAATGAAATTGACATTCAGAATGCAGAACAACCGACAATTGAACTTCAACAAGATAATGACGAAATAACCGAAGAAAATTCTTTGAATTCCGAAGATGAATTCAATATAAAAAAAGAAGTTGAAAAATACGAAACGGACAATGAAGAAAATTATTGCCAATTATTCAGTGAAAAATATTATAATATGAAAATTGGCGAAATTCTTATTGATATGGGATATGTAAATCAAGAACAAATTTTTAATGCTCTTGTTGAATCTAAAAAAACACATATTCCAATGGGAACAATTTTAGTCCAAAAAAATATTATTTCATTAGATATTTTAAAAAAGGCTTTAACTGCTCAACAAGGTTATGATGCCGTAACATCAGAACAATTAAATGTTTCTGATGAAGTAATTCAAATGTTACCGGAAGATTTTATTAAATTAAATAAAGTTATTCCGATAAGTTATGATGATAAAGTTTTGGTTGTTGGGATGGTAAATCCTAACGATAAAACAGTTATCAATGATATTATTTTTCTTACGGGTTTAAAACCAAGTATATTGATTATTACTCAGTATGAATTTTCAATGTGCATACAACGTTTCTTCTCTGCGCAAAGAAAAGCAACAAATAAAATTATAAGAAAAATTGAAAAAGAATCGCTTGCTATGAACGAGGAAGAAAACCTGTTTGAACAAGTTCAAAAGGAATTAAAAGATGATTCCAGCCTCGTAGTTAAATTCGTAAATAAAATTGTAACTGATGCAATTGATACAGGAGTCAGTGATATTCACATCGAACCACGTTTAGACGGCTATGTTGTAAGATACAGGAAAGACGGTATCTTAAAAATTGCGTTAAGATTACCGGAAAAATCAGAATCTGCAATATTAACCCGTTTAAAAGTTATTTCAAAAATGAATATTGCTGAACACAGACGTCCTCAAGACGGTTCTTTCTCCATAGTTTATAAAGACAAGGGGTTTGACTTCAGAATTAACACTCTTCCTGTCGGTGACGCTGAAAAAATGGTTATCAGGGTACTTGCCCCTGCCGTTTCATTATCATCTTCAAAAGAAGAAATGAAAATAGTCGGTGCTTCAAAAGAAGAAATTGAAACCATAAAAAAAATGCAAAATTCTCCGAACGGAATTATTTTAGCAACAGGACCTACAGGTTCAGGTAAAACAACAACTTTGTATACATTATTAAAAGCTATCAATGACGTAAAAATTAACATTACAACAATTGAGGACCCGATAGAAATTAAGCTTGACGGTATTAACCAATCACAAATAAATGCAAAAGCGGGTATTACGTTTGCATCTTGTATGCGTGCAATATTAAGACAAGACCCTGATGTTATATTAGTAGGTGAAATTCGTGATATTGAAACATTAGAAACAGCTATATCAGCTGCGTTAACAGGTCACTTAGTTTTATCAACATTGCACACAAACTCAGCTGCATCTACAATTACAAGACTTATAGATATGGGTGCAAAAGATTATTTGGTATCATCAACTTTAATCGGTATCATTGCGCAACGTCTTGTTCGTCATTTATGCCCGCATTGCAGAGCCGCATACAATCCCTCAAGAGCAGATGCGGAAGCCGTTATTGCAGGCGGAGAAGCTGAATATCAAGAATTTATGAAAAAGACTATTTATAAACCAAAAGGTTGTGAAAGATGCGGATTT
The DNA here is from genome assembly GCA_964527005.1 of uncultured Muribaculaceae bacterium. Taxonomy (GTDB): domain Bacteria; phylum Cyanobacteriota; class Vampirovibrionia; order Gastranaerophilales; family Gastranaerophilaceae; genus Avigastranaerophilus. The sequence goes on from CAZGRH010000055.1 coordinate 4,528, forward strand.
GAAGGTTATGACGGTCGTATCGGTGTATATGAAGTAATGCAAATTACTAAAGAAATTAAAAAATTAATTGCGCAAGGTGCGCATGATATTCAAATTGAAGATGCCGCAGTAGGTGCAGGTATGAAAACATTACAGCAAGCATGTTTAAATCATATATTGAACGGCGAAACAACTATTGATGAATTCTTGCGTGTACTTGGACCTGTAAAAGAATAGGTAGGATTTTATGACCAGATATGAGTACGAAGCAGAAAAATGGAATGGTGAAAAAGTTCGTGGGCGTATTGACGCAAAATCGCCCGTTGAAGTCCGTTCAAAAGTAAAAAATCTCGGATATAAAGTTGTATCAATAAAAGAAATGACAAAACGTGATAAATCCGACGGTTCCGTAAATATAAAAACTCTGTCTTTAAAAGAAAAAATTGACTTTACTAAAACATTTTTAACGTTGAGTAAAGCAGGTTTGCCAATTTTGGAAAGTTTAATCTTTATCGAAAAAGAATCATCTTCAAGACAAGTAAGATTGTTATCACGGGAAATAAAAAAACAAATTATTTCCGGTTATACACTGTCAGATACAATTTCAAAATATCCTAATTTATTCGGGCAAGTATATATCGGTCTTGCAAAAGCAGGTGAAGATTCAGGGGAAATTGATAAAACATTTGAAAGATTAATTGAACTTTTGAAAAAACAAGGTGATATAAAAGGGAAAGTTATTTCAGCATTAACATATCCTGTATTCGTAGTTTTGCTTTCTATTGCGGTAGTTTTAGTAATGTTAATGTTCGTATTTCCCGCATTTAAAGACATGTTTGACCAACGGGGTAAAGAATTACCCGCTATTACAAGTTTTTGTATAAACGCAGGTGAATTTTTGAAAGATAAATGGATGATGATTCCAATCGGGATCGGAGCAATTGTCGGTACAGGTATGTATCTTTTGAAATGGGAAGTATCAAAAAGAAAAATTGACGAATATGTTTTAAAAATCCCTTTGGTTTCAGATTTAGTAAAAGCAGCGTCATTTTCAAACTTTTTAACAGTATTGCAAATTGCTTATGATGCAGGTATTCCGATTATTGAATGTTTGTATTTGGCAAGAACAACGCTATCAAATTATACAATGCAAGAATCAATAAAAATTTCAATTAAAAAAATGCATGCCGGTGCGTTGTTATCGGATTCTTTAAAAGCAGCAAATTTGTTCTCCAAAATGATATTATTTATGGTTGCTACAGGTGAACAATCAGGGCGTTTAGGTGAATTAATGTCTGAAAGTGTTGAACACATAGATCAACAGTTAGATATGGTAATTGACACGATGAGTAAATTAATCGAACCGTTATTATTGGTATTTATCGGTGTTTTGGTTTGTTTCTTGGCATTGTCACTATATTTACCTTTATTCCAATCATACTCCGTATAAAGAAAGGAAATAATTTATGTACGATAATGAAAATATGGAAATTTCAAGTAACTTTTTAACCGGTGTATGGTCAGAAAAAGTATTGGTAATAACAAAAGATTATGAAATAAAGGGCAGTGTTTTTATGCCAAAAACCGGTAGAAAAAACAGAGTGTTATCCGATATATTAAACGGTTCAAAAAAATTTGTTGCTATTCGAAATTGCGAAATTACACATAGAGAATTTCCGAACAGAAAAGCGGAAACACATGAATTTTTACAATTAAATTTGAATTCTATAATTTTATTAAGACCAATAAAAGAATAAATACTTGATTTTAAAATATGTTTATGTGAATATATATTTGGAAATGAGGGCTGCTAGCTCAGGTGGTTAGAGCGTACGCCTGATAAGCGTAAGGTCGATGGTTCGAGTCCATTGCGGCCCACCATTTAAAAAACGAGGTCAAAAGACCTCTTTTTTTATTATTTTATAAAATTAATTAAAATATATTTTCCTTTTTTACTAAAAATTTGCAAATCAACACTCTGGGTTTGTTTAATTTTCTTGTTGTTAACAAGAAAATTAAAGGATGGAAAATGAAAATTTAAAAAAATTTGGTGCAAATGTTAGGTATTATAGAAAGAAAAATAATTTAACTCAAGAAAAACTTGCGGAATTATTGAATTTTTCCGTTAATTATGTCGGTATGATTGAACGAGGTGAACGTAATACAAACATTTTAACCGCTAATCATATCGCTGATACTTTAAATATCTCCGCAAAAGCATTTTTTGAAGATGTTTAACAAAAATTATCCGACCGTCCCAATTTCAATATTAGTCTAAACCACAAGCTAATACACTTTTTTACGGTTCTTATTCCGCCGTTACATAATAAACCGTGTGAATAATTAATTTTATAACATTAATTAATGTAAATTAATCTTAAATTTTCAATAAAATTAAAACAAAAATTTTTATTTTTTGCATGTTGATAAAATCAAACCTGAATATAGAAATTTTACCGAAGAACTTTATATTGACGAGTTGAAAGATTTTGATAAATATTTAAATTTATTGGAAGAATGGGCTAATGTAGGCAGTAAAACGAGAAAAATTTGCAAATTAGAAAAATTAAACTTACCAGCAATTGGAATAGCAGCAGGGCTAGCCGTTGCAACAGGTATTTTTGCAATTTTAAAGATTAAAAATAAAGGAAAGAAAAATGAAAATATCTCCAATTCAAACTAATAATTTTTTTATAAAAAATCAATTACTAACTTAATTTTGTCGTTCCATTTGGTTTTCACTTATTTGAGTTTCGTTCCGATTCACTTTACGTAAAAAAGCCCGTTTTGAACCTGTCATAATCAGTCCGTTTTAATACATAAGGTCAAAACAATCGTTAAAATTTTAATATTAAAAATTAATATTAAATATTACTCCGGAAAAAGCACCTAAAAAAATGATTAAAATCGGGTTTTTCTTTTGAAAAGAAAATATTAACAACAAAAAAATAAAAAGCAAAAATGATTTTGTATCAATTTTTGTTGTTTCAATAACAATATTGTCTATAGCCAAATTTATCGCTATTGAGGTTAAAAGCGCACAAGCTGCGGGTCTTAATCCATAGAAAAAATTATTTAAAACAGGACATGACTTATATTTTCTTAAAAATTTTGAAATTATTAAAATTATAAAAAACGGTCCTGTCATAATTGCAGTAGTTGCAAGCAAAGAACCAAAAATTCCTGCGGTTGTATACCCTGCATAAGTAGCCATATTTACCCCAATAGGTCCCGGAGTTATATTTGAAACTGCAATAAGATTAGTTAATTGCTCAATTGAAAACCAATTATATGTCTTTTGTAAATGTTCCCGAAACAATTTTACGCATATCTGTTTTTATTTTTTCAAGTTTTTCGTTGTCTAAATCTTTATCGGTTACGGCAATTAAATATTCTTCAAGTTTTTCTTCAAATGAAGTCCGGTCAATTTTTTCCAAACATTCACCAATAAATTTTTTATGAACTTCATCGCAATATTTTTTCACGAAAGGATAAGCATTCGCTTTTCTTTCATCGTTATCCAACACATATTTTTCAAAATATTCTTTCGTTTTTCCGATTAGTTGAAGTTCAAATCTCAATGTTTTTGATAATTGACATAAATTAATCATTTCAGAATACAAATTGCTCATACTATTATTCCTTTATTTTATTATTATTTCATTATTCTATATTTTTTATCGAATTGTAATTTTATAAATTTTAACTTTACACTTATGAACCATATTAATTTCTTGCTAAGAACCAATGCTTGATTTATAATATTATAACGGTTAGGAGATATGGAGTTAAATTATGAATTTAGCAAGTGTATTAAAACAAGCACAACAAGTGCAAAAAAAATTACAAGATGCGCAAAAAGACTTAGCAGATACTATTATTACCGCAGAAGTTGCAAATGGAGCAATTACCGCTTCTGTTGACGGTCATGGTAAATTTAAATCAATCAAAATCAAACCGGAAGCTATTAATCCTGAAAACCCTGCTTCTGTTGATATGGATATGGTTGAAATGTTAGAAGACATGATTTCTAAAGCTATGAACCAAGCAACCGAAAATGCAAGCAAAAAAATGCAAGACAAAATGAAAGGTGTAGTTCCCGCAGGATTAAATATTCCGGGGTTATTCTAATAATTAGAAATGGAATACACAAAGCCTTTAGCACAATTAATAGAATTTTTTCAAAAATTTCCGGGGATTGGTCCAAAATCCGCTCAAAGAATGGCATTTCATTTATTAAAAATGCCATTGTCTGAGGTGGAAAATTTTTCACAAATTCTTGTAAATGCGAAAAAGAATATTCATTATTGTAATATTTGCTTTAATATGTCGGCAACTAATCCTTGCGAAATATGTTCCGATTCAAGAAGAGATAAATCTGTTATATGCGTTGTGGCTGAAACAAAAGATTTAATTGCGATAGAAAAAACAAGAGAATACAAAGGTTTATATCACGTGCTTCAAGGAGTTTTATCCCCTTTAGACGG
>CAZGRH010000056.1:0-8918 GCA_964527005.1 uncultured Muribaculaceae bacterium
TAGCTTCATCTTTTGCCATTTCATGAACTGTATCGTGGATAGCATCATAACCAAGTTCTTTTGCTCGTTTAGCAATTTCCATTTTTGCCGCACAAGCACCTGATTCGGCTTCTGCACGCATTTCAAGGTTTTTCTTTGTAGACGGAGTAACAACTTCTCCTAATAATTCGGCGAATTTTGCAGCGTGTTCAGCTTCTTCATAAGCATAACGTTTGTATGCTTCCGCAACTTCGGGATAACCTTCTCTTTCTGCTTGACGACTCATAGCCAAATACATGCCGACTTCGGTACATTCACCGATAAAATGGTCTTTTAAACCTTGTAATACTTCAACATCAACATCTCTGCCAACTCCGATAACGTGTTCTGTTGCCCAAGTTAAACCTTGACCTTCTTCAACTTTTGAAAATTTTTCGGCAGGAACTCCGCATTGTGGACATTTTTCAGGAGCGTTTTCACCCTCATAAGTATATCCGCATACTTTACATACAAATTTTGACATTTTTTACCTCTTTCTTATTTTAAATACGATTTAATTTATAAATTTACTATATCATACAATTCGAAAAAAGAAAAGTGATAATTATTATCAATTTTTTGCAATTATAATCCTATCTATAGAATTATAATCTTTTATCACGTCTAATAGTGCGTAATTATTGTATTTTAGCAAGTCCGCAATATATTGCGATTGGTTAATGCCAATTTCAAAAATTATGTAACTGTTTTGTAACAAATGCTCTTTCGCAGATATTATAATTTTTTCATAAAATTCAATCCCAAGTTCATCATCAGCAAAAAGTGCAAGCTCGGGGTCAAAATCTCTAACTTCTGGCTGTAGTAAATTTTTATCTTTTTTCGGGATATATGGCGGATTTGAAACAATTATATTATATTTTTTATTTACATTTTCAAATAAATCGGACTTAAATAATCTTACGTTTTGCTTAACATTATGAAAAAGCAGGTTTTTATTTGCAACTTCAAGCACACTTAGTGAAATATCAACGGAATCAATTTTTATATTGTTGTTTTCCAGTGCTAAAGTTATCGGAATACAACCTGTTCCGGTACCAATATCCAAAATTGCGGGATTTGGAAGATTTTTCGCAATTTTTAATGTTTCTTCAACTAATAATTCCGTTTCCGGACGAGGAATTAAGGTGTTTTCATTTACAAAAAAACGTCTGTTATAAAAAAATGCCTGACCGACAATTTGTTGTATCGGTTTTTTTGTTAAAACTCTTTGATGTATAACATTTTTTAATTTTTCAACTTGCAATGGTTCTAAAGTTTTGCCCAACATAAAATTTTTATATGAGAAATTAAAAAGAATTTCCAGCGCAAAATCTATTTCGCTGATTGCTTCTTCAAACGAAAATCCGTTTTTTACATATTCTTCAGTAAAAATTTTTCTGTACATATAAACAGTTTAACATTTTAAAAAATGAAATGAAACAAATTAAATATTTATTAAAATCAACGAAATAAATCTTTAAAACTAAATTTATTTTTTTTATTAATTAAATTAGCGAATAACATTTTTGAAACAGGCTCCGTTTGAAATTTTGCAAACTTATTTTTTTCTTTTTCTGTTTTGATTTTGTTATCTGCAGCAGGTTTAATATTTAAATTAATAATTTTCTTTTCGTTCATATTATTAATAACACAAATTTTGTTAAAAAATTGCTATTCTAAATTTGAAGTACAAAACGGACATTTAGTCGCATTAATGTTAATTGTTGAATAGCAAAAAGGACATTCTTTTGTTGTAGGCAATTCTGCTTCTTCTTTTTCTTCTTCCGCTTTTTTATCGGCTCTTAATTTGTTAATAAATTTAACAAGAACAAATACGGAAAAAGAAACAATTAAAAAGCTAATCAAAGTATTAATAAATAATCCGTAGTTAATTGTAACTACTCCGGCGGCTTGAGCTTCCGCCAAAGTTGTATATCCTCTTTCAAATGGATTGACGGGTAAAAACAAATTAGAAAAATCGACATTGCCGAGTACAAAGCCTATTGGAGGCATTATAATATCTTTAACCAAAGAATTTACTATCGGAGAAAACGCACCGCCGATAATTATACCTACCGCCATATCAATAACATTTCCTTTAACCGCAAATTCTTTAAATTCTTTTAATAATTCTTTAATCATATTATCCTCATATCGCAATTTTGTACTATTGGTATTTTTTGACTTTTTATAATCCAAATATATAAAAATTTACTACTTTAATGCAAAAAAGTAATAAATATTAAAAATTAATTTTTAAATTAGCCGATTGAGCAATGGCATATAAAATTAAGTTGTACTATGTTTATTGCATTACAAGGTATTTTTTAAATGATGTCGAAACTGTTATTAATTTTTAGTACTTTTTTAATTGTATATATTTATACAATAGAATCAAATTATTTATTGAATTTATTTATTACAATAGCGTATATTTATGCATTAAAAACTTTATTTAATAAAAAATTGAAGAAACGTAATGATAAGAAAATTGAAGAAAATCATAAAATAATTGCAACAATAACTCACGATTTAAAAACTCCTGCAGTTGCTCAAATACGAGCAATTGAACTGTTATTGAAAGGTAATTTCGGTGAAATTACGGATTTGCAACGAAATTTTTTAACGGATATTCTTTCTTCTTGCAATACAATGTTGGATATGCTTGTTAACATGTTATGGTTATACAAATTTGATAATAATTTTATAGCGTTAAATCTTTCCGCTTTTTGTATAAATGATTTAATTACGGAAATATTAAAAGAAAATAAACTTAGTTTAAATTCTAAAAACATTGAATTTGAAAATAATTTTCAGACCGCAAAAATATATATAACTGCAGATAAAATGCACATAAAAAGAGTGATTTCAAATTTGTTGATGAATGCGGTTAATTATTCAAAAAATGATACCTCAATTAAAATCACAACGGAACTTAAAGAAAATATATTTGTATTTAAAGTAAAAAATTACGGGAAATTAATTCCAAATGAATTGTTAAACTGTATTTCCGATAAAAATAATATATTTAATCAACGTTCTGAGGGGTTATCAACGGGATTGGGATTATATTTAACAAATTCACTTTTAAAACTTAATAACGGAGAATTAATACATAATTCCACAATTCACGGTGAAAATACTTTTGGATTTACGATAAATATGAAAAATAAGAAATATGATAATCGGTTGATTAAAAATGTAAAATCAGAAATTATAAATTGAAATTTTTATCAAATTCCCCAATCGGGTGATTGCCATAAAATAATTGGTTATGTTATACTCAAGTCGTGAGAAAAATAACAACGGTGAGTATGTATAAAAAAATCATCAGCATTGATTTAGATGGAGTATTAAACGAATACAAAGGTAATTACATCGAAAATGAAATATCGCCAATAAAAGCCGGAGCATACGAATTTTTAGAGAAATTATCAAAAGATTACACTATAGAAATATATACGGTAAGAAATAAAAAACTTTGCGAAACGTGGTTAAAACAAAATAAATTAAATCGTTTTATTCAAAGAGTTACTGATACAAAAAATCCATATACATCTGTATTTTTAGACGATAGAGCAATTACATTTAACGGCAACTATGATAATGCTTATAATGAAATCGTAAACTTTAAACCATTTTGGAAATTAAATTAAAACTTGATTATTTAAAGTAAATTGTTATTGTATAAACGGCAGTTCTTTTTTTAATTACTTTAATGTGCTATTTTTACATGTGATATATTTTTTAAACTGTATCGGAAATTCTTTTTTAAAGTCATTTGACGGATGTCTAATACTTTCAAAATCATTAAAATTTAATATTTGAAGAGCATTTTGTGCTGTTTTTCCGATTGCAACAATTTTTGCTTTGTTATACAAAGACAAAAACGAAATTAAAATATCAATATTTTGTTTTAATTCTTCTTCTGTCGGATTTTCGAACCAACGTCCAGCTTTTTCCGAAATGTTAAAAGCAAATGCATTCCACATTACAAAATTATCTTTTTTCTTTAAAATTTCATCCCAGACTTTTTTTGCGGTAAGTTCGTAAATATATTTTCCCTCTTGCGATTTTTTTGAAGTAAATTCATAGGCAAGATTATTTGTATTGATAACTTTTTCCGATGTCATTGCAATACCCGTATATCTTGCGCCCGTGCTTGGAGATTCCGCAATAAGAACATATTGCGCATTTTTTTGATTTAGTAAATATTTTTTTAAATTAGAAGTTCTGATTTTAGCTGCATTTGACGAAATATCCGTTTCATCATACTCAATCCACGGATTAAAAATATTCCTTTTAAAGATTGTTTTATCAAAATTAAGTAATTTTTCTATAAAATTATTAACTTTTTTTTCAAAAATTTCTGACATTTTTCCCTCTTATTTTTTAAGGTTTTCCGAGTAATTTTAATCCGATTATACCGAGGATTATAAGCAAAATGCATATAATCTGCGCAACGGTTAATTTTTCATTAAAAAGCAATGTACCAAGTATTGCACAACCAATAATTCCGAAACCGACCCACATTGTATAGGCAACATTTAACGGTAAATTTTTTAGTGCAAGAGCCAAAAAAATTGCACTTAAAATATATGTTATAACTGTTATTATTGACGGAATAAGCACGCTGAAACCATTTGAATACTTCATCGCAATAGCCCATACAATTTCAAAAATACCGGCTAATAATAGCATTAACCAATTCATACATTACCTCTTAATTTCTATTTTGTAAATTTAAATCATATAAAACTTTTGCACCGATTAAAGTTAAATCAGGGTTAATATCATCGAATTTTCTCTTTAAATACTTGCTTATTACCGAAGAATATCCTCCTGTCGCAATAATTGTGGCTTTTTCTCCGAGTTCTTCTTCACAAGCTTCAATTAAACCGTCAATCATAGCTGCATGACCTCGTACAACACCCGCTAACATGGCGTCAATAGTATTTGTGGCAAGTACCGTGTCAACTTCTTCTATAAATAATTTCGGAAGTTTTGATGTTCTGTCACTTAGTGCGTCTGCTTGAATTTTCATTCCGGCTGCGATAATACCGCCTACAAATTCTTTGTTTTTGTTAATTACGTCAAAAGTTGTTGCCGTTCCAAAATCAACAACTATGGCCGGTAAGTTGTATAATTTTGCGGCAGCTGCGGCATTAACAATTCTGTCTGCACCCATTTGTGACGGCTCATCAATTTTTAAAGTTACTTCGGATTTTGTTTTGTGCGAAATAATAAGTGAATTTATTTTTAAATATTTTTTTAACGCAATTTCAATTCTTTCGGTTAATTGGACAACAACTGAAGAAATTACTGCTGCTTTTACTTTTTCGTTTAAATTATCTTCTTTTAATAAATTTTTTAAAAAGACTCCGTATTCATCTTCCGTTCTTTTTAAATTTGTAGCTAATCGCCATGACCGAATTATATTGTTACCATCAAATATTCCCAGTGTAATGTTGGTATTTCCTATATCTACGGTTAATAACATTTCGTTTCCTTTTTATAAAATTAATCCGATATAATTCTATCAGAAAAACATTTTGTGATAAAATCAGGGTATGAGGTAAGTATATGATAGATTTTTTAATACAAAGTTTTCAAGTTAAAACAATGAGTTTTTATGAAGCTGGTATGTTAATTTGTTTTGGTGCAAGTTGGCCTTTTGCACTTGCTAAAACATATAAAACAAAATCGACAAAAGGTAAAAGTAAATTATTTTTAAGTTTGATTATATTAGGCTATATATTCGGAATTATAAATAAAATACTTAATTCCGTGGATATTGTTTTGTGGTTATATATTGTAAACTTATTATTAGTAAGTTTAGATTTGTTGTTTTGTGTACTTTACTCAAAGACAGATATAGGAAAATAAATGAATAAGAAATTTATAATTTTATCAGGAATATTAATTTGTATGACATTTTTGTCTTGTTCTCAGTCTTTTGCAATAACGACCGTAAAACCGACATTGAATGCCGCAATTCGGAATGAAAACTTGGAAAAAGCACAAGAAGAAGCGGAAATTATAAAAAATGTCGGACTTAAAAACAAACTTCAACGTAATCCCGAAGCACAAATTAATTCTTTTTATAAAAAATTTAATAAATATTCGGCAAAAAATGATATTAAAAAGTTAAAAGAACTTTATTCGGACGATTTTGTAAATAATGATGGTTTTGACAAAAAAACAATGTTTAAAGTTTTTGAAGAATCAGCAAATTTATATAAAAACATGCAATATGTATCCGAAATCAAAAATATAATCGTTGACGGAATTTATGCAACCGTAGAATTGGAAGAAACAGTAAAAGGTGAAACCGCAAATATTCTTGAAAAAATAAAAGATACGGGAGCTATAGAAAGCGAACTTTCTTATACTAATTATTTAAAAAAAGAAGACGGAAAATGGAAATTATATGCTGCCGATGTTAAAAAAGAATTTATAGCATTAAAATACGGCACTGCGAAACGACTTGACTTTGACGTAACTGCTCCGAAAATCGTAAAATCGGGAAGTGAGTATGAAGTTTCGGTTAAAACGGATATTCCATCGGAAAGTTTTTTAATCGGTTCAATTGTAAATGAAGAAATTAAATATCCTCAAGAAGAAAATAATGGGGACGTAAGAAGAGTTACTTCCGATGAATTTACTCGTATTTTAAAAGCCAATAACAATAATTATAACGAATATGCAACTTTTTCGTTGGCATTGACAAGTGCCGAAGTTCAGCCTAATGCAATTGTTGTAAAAATGGACGGAATTGCAATATTATTAACCAGAATTAATGTATTATCCGCAAAGCCTCAAAGGAGTGCAGATGGCAAATAAAAGATATAGAGAAAATTCTGTTTTCAGTTTTTTTACTTTTTTAAATTTTGTAATTACAAGTGTTGTTTTTACTGCATGTATATATTTGGTTAATCACATAGTAATGTCCGCATTAGAAATTTCACCTGCGGGAAAAACGGGAAATGATATTTTAACATTATCGGAAGTACATAATACGGGTGCCGCATTCAGTTTGTTATCGGGGCAAACGGATTTTATTATTACCGCTTCATTTTTTGCACTTGCAATAATATTTATAATTGCATTTTTTTTCTCGGGCAGACTTCAATATTCTTTTATTTCGGCAATGAGTGCATTAACGGCAGGAATATCAATGAATTTATATGAAAGAATAAATTATAATTACGTAATTGATTATATACATTTAAATTTTATTCCCGAATTTCCGGTTTTTAATACATCGGATATTTTTATAGTTTTTGGTGCATTTGGTTTGATTGTAGCTTTGTTATTAAAAAAATAGAACGGTATAAAATGACAAAAAAATATGTTTTCACTGTTCAAGACGAAGATAAATCAATAAGATTAGATACTTTTTTATCTAAAAAACCTGAATTTAATTCTCGTTCACAAATTCAAAACTTAATAAAAAAAAATCGGATTAATGTAAACGGAAAAATAGCAAAAACATCTTATATCGTAAAAAATGAAGATGTCATAAGTGTAGAGTTAAATGATGATTTCAGTTTAATTATTGAACCGGAAGATATACCCTTAGAGATTGTTTGGGAAGATGATGATATTTTGGTCGTAAACAAACCGAAACAAATGATAACACATCCAACGAATAAAGAAATAAAAGGAACACTTGTAAATGCTTTGCTATACAGGTACGGTTACAACGGATTGTCGGATATAAACGGAATTATGCGCCCCGGAATAGTGCATAGACTTGACAGAAATACTTCAGGTTTATTAATGATTGCCAAAAACAATAAATCACATGAATATTTAACGCAACAGATAAAAACAAAATCCGCAAAAAGAAAATATTTGGCAATTGTACACGGTAATTTTGATGATGAAATCGGAACTGTTGATTTACCGATAGGCAGACACCCGTCAAAACCAGAAAAAATGGATGTTGTAGAAAATGGAAAACCATCCGTTACCCATTATAAGGTTTTGGAACAATTTAAAGGATATTCTTTTATTGAATTGCAATTAGAAACAGGAAGAACTCATCAAATAAGAGTCCACATGTCACATATCGGGCATGCAATAATTAATGATTCTTTGTATAACAAGTGTCCGTTTAAAGTAAAAACAATCGAACAAGTATTACAATCATATAAGTTAGAATTTGCGACATTAAAGAATGGTGATATAATTAATCTTGAGCTTGCTCAAGATAATGACATCGAAAAAGTTTTAAAATATTTGAGGAGTAATTTAAAATGAAAAATAAAATATTTTTCGGATTTATAAATTTAATTTTATTATTTGCTTTTTTATATATTGCAGGAGTCAATTTCTTGGCAAAAACAACAAGTATTTTTACTTTAACACTTGATAAAGACTCATATTCGGTAATTTCAACTTTTGTTTTAATCGTTGTTGCTTTTTTTATCGGTGCGTTTGCGGGAATTCTTCATTCGTTTGGGATTTGGCAAAGACTTAGAGAACAATTAGAATTTTATGCGAGAAAAAATGAAAAATTATCTCAACAAAATGAAATTGATACTGATGATAAAGAAACATTGCAAAGAAAAATTGCAACACTTGAAATTGCATTGGAAAATGCTTTAAAAAAAGGGAATTAATTTAAATTACGATAATTGATTACAAAACTTAACCGTACATGCTTAGAAAGCATTGACATTGACTATTGCTTGTAGTATCAATATTATAACAGTAAACAAAACTGTATTTTTGTTTGTGCTGAACAAAAATACCAAAATAATAACAAGGAGAAAACATGCCAACAATAGCACAGTTAGTTCGTAAAGAACGTAAAAGATCAACTGATAAGACTAAATCGCCGGCGTTAACAAATTGCCCTCAAAGAAGAGGTGTTTGTACAAGAGTTTATACAA
>CAZGRH010000057.1:0-8817 GCA_964527005.1 uncultured Muribaculaceae bacterium
TATAATATGTGTTAATTCGGGCAGGGTCTTTTTTTTTTTTTTTTTATATAATGAATTTGTTATGAATATTTTAAGATTGGGTGGTTATTTTGTTTGTAAATTCAATTGGTACTACAAAAAATATAAATGGAGTGTATCCACAAAAGCAAAGAAGAATTGTTCCTAATCGGAATTATAGTGTTAGTCCGCAAAATCAAAAATTTTTTTCAATGTCGTCTGATAATTGTTTGACAAGTAAAGTTTTAAGTGCTTCAAATGGTTTTGATTATTCAGAAGCTATTGATATTGCATTATTAAATGCAAATGCAGATATTGAAATGGCAAAAGAAAATAATGTTTCGAATGATGAATTAAGGAAAGGCAATGTAATGGGAATTCAAAAAATTAGCCCAAAAATGAAAGAAAATCTTAAAGTAGTAGCCAAAAGTGCTGCTGCGGGTGCTTGCATTTGTTTTGCGAATGCTGCTGTATCGGGAGTTATGGTTACTCCTAGGGATATATTTCAGTATAGTAAATTACCTGTATCTCGAAAAAAAATTATTAAAACGAATGCAGTTTTTGGTTTAGCTATGGCAATTTCAATTGCTGCCGAACAGTTCTTTCAAATGAAGAAAAATAAGAAAATTGAAAAAATTTAATTATAGTGTTCTTTGTATATGTATTAACGTATAAAAAAGGCTATTTTGTATAATATGTGTTAATTCGGGCAGGGTCTTGTTTTTTTTTTTTTTTTTTTTTATAATGGCACTGCTATGAATTTTTGGAAGAAGTATATAAAGTCTGAAATAATTTATTTGCCTGAAAAAGCTATAATATCTTTTGAATTTTTTAGAATAAAAATTAAACATAAGGTATTGCAACCATTGTTAAATAGGGCATTTTGCAAATATGCAGGTATAAAAACTTTATTGATAGTGCGTTTTGACGGAATTGGCGATTATATTTTAACTCGTTCGTTTTTTAAAGATTTAAGAAAGTCGGAAAAATACAAAGATTATAAAATTATATTTGCGGGAAGACCTGAATTCGTTGAATTGGCGAAAAAATATGATTGTGAATATATTGATTATTTTGTTAGTGCAAATATCGTAGATTTGGCAGAACGCAAAGCTTTTATTAAGCGTGTAAAAAATTGGTATGTGGATTGTGTAATTAATCCTTATAGTACAAAATTTGCGTGTGGTGTAGAAGAATTAGTTTCAAAAATTAAAGCAAATATTAAAATATGTAATTATGATTATTTTTCCGAATGTGATAAAAAATATAATCCTAAACTTGTAAAGAAAGTATTAAAAAAGTATAACAAGGTAATTTCTGCAACTATAGAACCGATTTTTGTTTGGGAATGTAATAGATTATTTTTTGAAAAAATAATATCAGAGCCGATTAATGAAATTAGTGATTTGTGTGATTTGCAAAGCAGTGAAAAGGAGTTTTTAACACCGAGTTGCGATTATATTTTAGTTTCCCCGTTTGCAAATTCAGCGAGTACATATTCCCCTGAAAATTTTGTTAAAATTATAAATTTTGTAAATAAAAAATATAACATTCCTGTTATAATTTTAGGAACTTTTGCCGAAAAAGAAAGAGCGGAAAATATACGTAATATGTGTTCAAATCTGAATATGGTATATAATTTTGCGGGAAAATTTTCGATAAGTGAAACTTGTCTTTTTATTAAAAATGCCAAACTTTTAATTGCAAATGAAACAGGAACAGTGCATATTGCTAAAAATTTTAAAACCAAGACGGTTTGTATTTCAAACGGTTCGTATATGTTTACTTTTTGGCCTTATTCTACGCCTTTTATGCATTATGTTTATCCTGATAATATAGAAGAAATATTAAAAAACAAAATAAATAACAGATATTTGGTTGAATATGATATTAACAATATCCCACCCGAAAAAGTAATGAAAAAAGTTGAAGAAATAATGTTGTAATTTTGTAATTTAAAAAATTGTTTTGCTATTTTTATGCGATTTTGATAATGCAGAAAAGGTTGTAAATTATATCAAGCGAAATATTGCTTAATTTTCAATAAAAAATATTATTTTAATTTGTTTCGGATTTTTGTATTTGTACAATTAATTTAAAATGTACGATATCTTAATAACGAGAATTGCTGAATTAGTTGAAGAGCAGAAAAGATTTTTTTATAAAGTCAAAATTTGAAATAATTAAACTATTTTTACAATTTTATGTAAAATTTCGTGTATGTTATAATTAAATCGGAGTGTTAGTAATGAATAAAAGAAAGCTAAAAGTATTAGATTTATTTTGTGGGTGTGGAGGTTTAAGTTCAGGTTTTGAACAAGTTGGTTACCAAATAGTTGGAGGAATTGATTTTAATCAAGCCGCAATAGACACTTTTAATTATAATTTTAAGGGCGCAAAAGGTGTGTGTTGTGATTTATTGGATATTGGTTTTGAAAAAATAAAAGATTATTTTGGTAAAATATCTGATGTTGATGTTATTATCGGTGGACCACCATGTCAAGGTTTTTCAGCGGCTAATAGGTATCAAAACGGTGAAGATCCAAGAAATAAGTTATTTTATGAATTTGTAAAATTTGTAGATGCTGCTAAACCAAAAGTAATTGTAATTGAAAATGTCAGAGGTATTGTAACTCGTGATAATGGCTATGCAAAAAATAAAATATATGAAATATTCGAATCAAGAGGTTATAATGTAACACATAAAATTTTAGATGCTTCTGATTATGGGGTTCCTCAAAGAAGATTAAGAAATTTTTTTGTAATAACAAAAGGTTTTAATTTTTCTTTTGATAAAATGCATAAAAAAAATATTGTAACCGTTGAGGATGCAATCGGTGAACTTTATAGTTTTGATAAAAATATTAAAGATGCGGATTATACTTTAAAAAGCAATCCTATTACCCCTTATAGAAGATATTTAAGAGGCGAAAATAATATTGTTAAAAATCATGAAATTAAGTATCCTGCTGAAATTGTTCAGGAAAGAATTTCTTATGTAAAACAAGGTGAAAATTGGGTAAGTATTCCAAAAGAATTATTTAAAAACCAAAGAAATAATAGGCATTCTTCTGCATATAAAAGATTAAAGGAAGATGATGTTTCGGTTACTATTGATACAGGTAATGCTCATAGTAATTATTTTCATCCTTTATATAATAGAATTCCTACGGTAAGAGAAGCTGCAAGAATACAATCTTTTAAAGATAATTTTGTTTTTCAAGGAACAAGAAGTGCGCAATATCGTCAGGTTGGAAATGCCGTACCTCCATTGTTGGCAAAAGCGGTAGCAACTGCGATATTGGAGGCTATAGATGAAGAAAAATAAGATTATTGATTTATTCTGTGGGTGTGGTGGATTAAGCATCGGATTTGAGCAGGCAGGTTTTGATGTTGCCTTGGCCATAGATTTTTGGAAAGATGCAATAATAACATATAACCATAATCATAAGAATGAAGTTGGTAAATGCGAAGATATAAAAAATTTAACAACTGATTTTTGGAAGAAGTTAAAAGAAACTGAAAATATTGTGGGTGTGATTGGCGGTCCGCCTTGCCAAGGTTATAGTACTGTTGGAACCAGAGATGTAAATGATTCAAGAAATCGTTTGTATTTAGAATTTTGCAGAGTTGTTGAAATAATACAACCTGATTTTTTCTTAATTGAAAATGTAAAAGGTTTAACTACATTAAATAAGGGTATGTTTAAAGATGATATTTTAAATCGTTTTGGAAAATTGGGTTACAAAGTTAATTATAAAATTGTAAATGCTGCAGACTATGGTGTTCCTCAAAATAGACGCAGAGTTCTATTTGTCGGAATGAAAACTAATAAGTTTGAATTTCCGATAGGAATAACTGAAAATCATCATGTGTCTTCAAGTGAAGCAATATCTGACCTGCCACAATTTGATGGTATAGAAGAACATATTTCTGTCACAAAATATTGTAATAAGCCTCAAACTAATTATCAAAAAGAGATTCGTGGAAATTCCCAAACCTTATATAATCATGATTTTACAATTCATACTGAACAAACTGTTAGAATTATAAATATGATTAAAGATGGGGGAAAAATAAGAGATTTACCATTCGAATATTGGAATATAAGGCGTTACAATAAGGCTTTTGAACGTATGAACAGTCAATTACCTTCAAATACTGTTGATACCGGACATCGTAATTATTTTCATTATAGTCAAAATAGAATACCGACAGTTCGTGAAAATGCGAGATTACAATCTTTTCCTGATAATTTTGAATTTATAGGAACCAAAACAAGTCAGTATAAGCAAGTAGGAAATGCCGTACCGCCTAAATTGGCATATGAAATTGCGAAAGAAATTCAAAAACAATTAGGAGATTAAAGTATGCAAATAAAAATATTTAATACCTCGTCACCTGGCACAAGTTTTACAGATAATACAAATTTTGTATTGTTGAAAATTTTTGAATGGATTAAGGAACATCCGGGATTAAATATTTCATTTAAAGAATTTCGCATGCGATTAGAAAATGATAAGGCAATAAATGATAACAATAATCGAAATATTTTTCCTTTTTTAAAAAATGGTAGACTTGTGCAATATGAAAAAAATGGGAAAATTTTAGTAGATAAATTTTATACAAATACAGGCTTGGCATATGTAAAAATA
This sequence comes from uncultured Muribaculaceae bacterium, assembly GCA_964527005.1. Taxonomy (GTDB): domain Bacteria; phylum Cyanobacteriota; class Vampirovibrionia; order Gastranaerophilales; family Gastranaerophilaceae; genus Avigastranaerophilus. Next base: position 4,653 of record CAZGRH010000057.1, read on the forward strand.
ATGGAATTATTAAATCTTATAAAACAGGATTCTAAATATACAAGAGAGCAGGTAATTGATTCTGAAAATAAATTAAACGAAATTTTGCAAAATATTATTTATGATGCACTTTTAAATATAGTTAATACTAATGATTTAAACTATGTTGAACCATTTTGCGATATGATTCAATTTTTATTGAAATTTCAAAAGATTAGTAAAAAAGAATATGCGTATTTTCTTTTTGAACGACAACGATCGGATGTTTTCAAGAGTTTGAATATCATCGAAGACAATATTTACAAATATAGAACAAATGAAATAGAATTTGAAACATCTGTAACAGTTAGAAATGATATAGAAATTCAACAAAAAACAAATAACAGAAATAGACAAGAAGGCTTGAGTTTTTTAACATCTTATGGATATTTTGTAAGTTTATTGAATCAAGCAGGACTTATAACAAAACAGGATAAATACTATGTTGTGGTTAGCAATAAAAGAGATTCATTAAAAAAACTCATAGGAGAATAATATGACTGATAATCAAAACCAAATAGAGCAACTTTATAATGAAATTGGAGATTTATTAAATTTAAGCAGAAATGTCAATTCAGAACAGGCTTCATATATACAAGATATTGAATATGCGGAAAGTTTATCTGTTAAATTCATTACAGGTTGTATGCCCGAGTATAAAAGAAATCTTATTTATTTTGGTGCACCGGGGACAGGAAAAAGTTGGCAATTAAATAAAGATAAAGATGATTTGTTGGGTGAAAATAATGAAACTGATTATGAAAGGGTTACGTTTCATTCAAATTATTCTTATGCTCATTTCGTAGGAACATATAAACCTGTGATGAAATCAAATAAATGTGACATTAATATAGATAATAGTCAAAAAGAAGTATTACAAATATTGAATAATAAAACTTTGTCCGCACAAGAAAAATATAATATTTTATATGAAAAATTTAAAGGTCAAGGCATAACAAGAATTCCTATTTTATTAGGATTGTGTTGTGATGATAATTTTGAAACAAAAAAAATAGACGGGACAAGTACGGATAATGGTGTGGAAAAAAATCACGGAAAAGCATTAAGACCTTTCGTAAATTTAAAAAATATTTATGATGATTCTTCAGAAATTGCTTATGAATATGTCCCAGGCCCTTTTATTAGAATTCTCGTAAAAGCATTAAAAAATGCAAGAACAGATAACCCAAGACCTTTTTTATTAATTATAGAAGAAATAAATCGTACTGAAGTCGCTGCGGTATTTGGTGATATTTTCCAATTGTTAGATAGAGGTGATGATAATTCCAGTGAATATTTTATTCAAACTTCTGAAGATTTGCGAAAATATTTAGCAAAAAGAGATGTTTTAGGAGGAATTCCCGAAAACTATGAAAAAATTAAAATTCCTGACAATATGTTTATATGGGCAACGATGAATAGCGCCGATCAAGGTGTTTATCCTATGGATACTGCATTTAAACGTAGATGGGATTTTAAATATATAGGTATTAACGAAAAAGAAGATGAAATAAAAAATAATACAATAAATTTGGGTGATGAAAATACTCCTGATATCATAACTTGGAATAAATTAAGAGTGGCAATAAATGATAAACTATCTGATATGGGTATTAATGAAGATAAATTATTAGGTCCGTATTTTCTTTCTAATAAGATTATAGGGCAAAACCCGATTAATCCTAAACGGTTTAAAGAAGTATTTAAAGATAAAGTTATTATGTATCTTTTTGAAGATGTTGTTAAATATAAACGAGATGAAATTTTTAATAGAAATAAAGTTAATAACAAATGTTATTCAGACATACGTGATAAATTTGATAAACTTGGAGTAAATATATTTTGTGATGAAATAGTTAACCGAGTTAAAACAGGATAAGTATAGTGGGAATAACTTCAAAATTTTTGAAAGAGCAGAAAAGATACACAAAACTTGATTTGATAAATCATTTTGGTTTGGATGAAAACAAATCTGTCAATTTAATAAAAAAATTAAAAGAATGTAATGTTCTTAAAATGGTAAAACAAACATCCGAACAGAGAAATTTATCAGAATTGATAGATACGGATGTTGAAATTGCAGATGTCGAATCAAATAATTTTCAATATTATTATGTGCCGACTTTTGTTGGAATTATCATTGTTAATGATTTCGTTTTAAAAATATATCCTAAATATTTTTTAAATGACGAGGAAGATGAAGATAAAATTGTTCCAAAATTCAAAATAATAATTAAAGTTTTGGAAAAATATAATAAATTAAAAGAGCAAGTAGTAAAAATTGTTAATGACACTACTGAAAAATCATTTTTTAATATATTTGCATTGGAGTTGTTTTTAATAAAAGATTATTTGGAAAATGGGACTTATAGAAATTCAAAAAATATTACCGAAATTAATGGTTTAGGAGAAATATTATGGGAGCAAACTGTTAATGAAACACATGCAATAATGTTAAAAAATAAACCGTATTACATGGAATTAAAAACCACAAAAACGGTCAATGATAATTCTGATTTTATAAAAAGATTATATGAATGTGTTTTAACAATAATTTCAAAAAATATAAAAGAAAATGGTTTATCCGAATTATTTGATATTCCGCAATTAGAGCTATCAGTGGAGAAATTAACGAATTTTGGTGACGAAGAATATATTTTATATAAAATAAAACAAGAATTAAAAATTGAATTTAATACAAGAAAACAAATAATTCTTAAATTGTTGTATGCATATATAGCAAAGCAACGCAATGGCAATATGTTGGGTTGTGATATATCTGTGTTTGGGACTAATAACTTTAATTTAGTATGGGAGGATGTTTGTAAAAAAGTCTTAAATAATATGTTGAATAGTCCCTTGAATAAAATAATAAAGGATTTGTGTACTACGTATAAAGATTATAAAACATTAAAAGATATTATTGATTCGCCTATATGGTCTGCGGTAGGAAAAATAAATTTAAAAACTTTTGAACCTGACTTAATTACAATAGATAATAATAAATTCATAATACTTGATGCAAAATATTACTGTCCCAAATTTGAAAATGGCAAAATAACAGGACAACCCGGTATTGAATCAATAACAAAACAATATATGTATCAATTGGCATTTAAAACTTTTATTGATGAACATAATTTGGATGTGAAAAATTGTTTTTTATATCCATCGGATGACGTTTCGGCTTTTAATGAAAATAAATATTTTTTTGATAAAGGAAATGTTAAATTAGAAATTTTAGATAATTTAAATATAGACTTACTTCCGATAGAAAATAAATTTTTAAAAGCTTCAACTATGTATAATTACTATTTAAGTAATATAATAATACAAGATTTTAGTGAAATAAATCTATAATATTAAACAGATGTAAATAATTAACAAAAAATAAAAGAATAGCTTAAAAAATTAATCATTAAGGTGCTTTGGTATTAAATGTACAGTGAAAGATTTAGTAGCTTATACAAATATGGCATTTAACCAAAAGGAAGCAGCTGAAATTGTCAAGGATTTAAAAGATGGCGATATTGATTGTAAAACCACTAAAAAAGGTTTTGGTTCAAAGATGTTAAAAGGTATGTGCGCCCAAAAATTATTGTTTGTTCCTTTTGTAGAACCTTATTTGATTGGTAAACATAAATATGAACGTGAAAATTTAGCTCAAGATATTATTGATATTAAAGATGGAAAACAAATCGAAACCCCTGATAAAAAAGGTATATTTAAAACATACTTTAAAGGTTTATGGGAAACAATTAAAGTAATGACACCTGTCTATGGATGTTATTATCTTGGAAAAGAAGCTGCAAATATAAAGAATTTAAATACTGACGCTAAGAATATTGCAAAAACACTTTCACTGGATAGTGTCGAAGAAAAGAAATAGTATGCAGTTGTTAAGTTTAATAGTTTAAAATTATTTGATTTCTATTTCGGCAGCAGCTTTTGTGAAATCGGTTCCGAAAGGTAAATTATATGGTTTTGTGGCATTAGGACTTGCAAACATTACATCAGGGATAGCAAACCTTGTTAATGCATACAAGGCTTTGCTTTAACTGTTCTCGTCCGTCCGCAAAAAAAAAGACCCGCAAGGGTCTTTTTAATTTACCGAAGGCCGGACTCGAACCGGCACGCAGGGTGAGCT
>CAZGRH010000058.1:0-8785 GCA_964527005.1 uncultured Muribaculaceae bacterium
AGAAACTCTTGCGCCTGAACGAACCGAAACCAACAACGGATTTTGACTGTCACCAAATTTTTTACCGATTTGTGCTTCAACGGATTTTAATGCAACTTTTACTTCGTCCATTAAACCGTCAGGCATTTTATTACCGTTATTAATATACGCCATACAAGTTTCTGTTGTAATTGTTAATCCCGGAGGTACAGGCAAATCTAAATTAGTCATTTCTGCTAAGTTAGCACCTTTACCGCCAAGAAGATTTCTCATGGATGCATTACCTTCTTTGAATAACCATACTCTTTTTTCTGTCATTCTCATCTCTCCTTAACTGTAAGTTTTCACTTTTACTTTTATCTGCTTTATAAAATTATCATGAACATATTATGAACTCAATTAAAAACTGCCCGAATGTAAATAATATTCCGAACAATATATTCCGCTACCCAACGGAGAACAATTTACTTTCAATTTTTTATATGGTTTTTGATAACCAACCGTAGAAATTTTATCTCTAAAAACGCTGAGAAAGAATATATCTTGCCCTATTCTGTTTGGTTTTTCCGTCCCGTTTATATCAATAAACATAAAATATAACGGTTGGTTTTGTTCTTCATTTTTTATTTGTTTTTCTTTTAAAGAAATTAACATTCCGTCTTTTGTTTCGTAAAACTCTTTAAAATAAAATTGACTGTCTTTTTCTAACGGACTTCCGTTCATTTTTGCGTATGAATACTTTTTAAAAACAGAATTCTTATTTTCTTCCAAATTTAAATAAGGTGAAAGAATTTGCATTACAAGTTTATCATCTAAAATTTTACCGAGTTCTTCACCTGTAGGAATTATTTTACCCTCATGTAAATTAATCAAATCAAACGAATACTGGATTTTTTCATAAACATTCAGCCATTTTGCAACTCTTTGTGCTTGTTCCATATTAATCAAATTAAACGGAATTAATATCAAAATTATTATTAAAATAATTCCGAAAACGGAAAAAACATTAAAAAGACTAAATGAAAAATTTTTCATTTTGCAAGTTCCATTCTGCGTTTTTCTTTCATAATTTCATCATAAATCCATTCGGGTATAAAATTTTTACCCATAACAACATTCCCGTTTGTAGGGTGCGGAGCATGAAAATCCGAACCGCCCGTTACAATCAATCCGTATTTTTCAGCCAAAGTCGAAAAATATTCAATTATAGCAGGTGAATGTTTTCTATGATATGCTTCTAATCCTCTTAAACCGAAATTAATCATTTCTTTTGTGAGTTTTTCCGCAATATCAACATCGTAAGGATGTGCAAAAACAGGAATGCCGCCGGCTTCATATATTACTTCAACCGCTTCAAACGGAGTAACCGTTTTTCTTTGTACATAAACATTCGATTCATCATTAATATACTTATTATAAGCTTCAATAGTACTTGAAGTACCGCCTACATTTGTTATCGCTTTTGCGATATGCGGTCTGCCGATACTACCGCCTTGCGCAACTTGATTTATTATATTTTCATAAGTAATTTTTATTCCCGCACGTTTTGCAAGTAAGGTTATGATTTCTTTCGTTTGTTTTATACGGGCTTGTTGTTGAATTTTTAAAAGTTTTTGAAAATCACTGTTTTCAAAATTCATAAAATAACCGAGAATATGTACTTCGTATCCTTTATAAAGCGTGTTAATTTCCACACCTTGAAGTATTTCTATCGGTTTATCTTTTGCATATTTTTTTGCTATAGCATGCGACAATATATTATCGTGGTCGGTAATTGCTATTGCATCAAGCCCCACGTCTAAAGCTGTATCGACAATTTTCTCAGGAGAAAATGCGCCGTCAGAATATGACGTGTGGATATGTAAATCGACTTTCACTTCCTTTATCCTTTCATAACTGTATTTTCCTCTATTGTATATTCTTCATTAATTCTTTGTATTGATTCGGCACACCCTGTTAAAAGATTAACGGTTATTATAACTCCGTTAATTTGAGTTTCACCCGAATCTGCAACATCCAATCTGTCAGGAATGGAAGTTATAAGTCTGTTTACGGAAGTTTCATATTCCATGCCTATTACACTGTTTATATCTCCGCAAAAACCCGCATCCGTAATATATGCGCAACAGTTTTCAAATATTTTTTCATCAGCGGTTTGTACATGTGTATGAGTCCCGAAAATACCGCTTACGCCCATTTTTGCATAATATTTCGCCATGCATATTTTTTCGGCACTCGCTTCTGCATGAATATCTATAATAATAATCGGTGTTTCTTGTTTAATTAATTCTATTGTTTTTGTAAGATTTTCCCACGGAGAATCAATTAAATTCATAAATGTTCTTCCTAAAACATTTATTACTCCGATTTTAAATTTATCGGTTTCAAATATTCTGTAACCTACACCTTTTGTACCTGTCGGATAATTAATAGGACGAATTAATTTATCCGCACTGTCAATATATGTAAAAATTTCTCTTTTATCCCAAATATGATTTCCCGATGTAAAACAATCAATACCATAAGACAATAATTCATTATAATTCTTTTGGGTTAACCCGAAACCATGAGAAGCATTTTCAACATTAGCAATGACAAAATCGGGTTTGTCATTTGATAAACCCGATAAATATTTTTTTACTGCGCTTCTGCCGGGCTTACCGACAATATCGCCTAAAAACATTATTTTAATTATATTATTTGTCATAGTTCTCAATTATTTAGCTATTTCAGTTGTTCTCGTTTCCCTTACAACCGTAACTTTTATTTGTCCGGGATAATCAAGTTCTTCTTCAATACGTTTTGCAATATCTCTTGCTAATCTTGAAGAACCTGCATCATCGAACTTATCAGGCTGAACGATTACTCTTATTTCTCTGCCCGCCTGAACCGCAAATGATTGCTTAATACCGTCATAACTTAATGCTATTTCTTCTAACTTTTGCAATCTCTTAATATAGATTTCCAAAGTATCTCGTCTTGCTCCGGGTCTGCCCGCAGAAATTGCATCCGCCAGTTTTACCAAAACAGCTTCCGTAGAATTAGCGGTTACATCATCATGGTGAGCTTCAATTGCATGTACAACATCTTCTTTTTCACCGTATTTTCTTGCTAACTCAACACCGAGTTCAATATGAGTACCCTCTTGAGTTTGGTCTATCGCTTTACCTATATCGTGCAATAAACCTGCTCTTTTTGCGAGTTTGACATTTGCTCCGATTTCAGCAGCAATCATGCCAGCAATATGTCCGACTTCAAGAGAATGTAATAATACATTTTGACCGTAACTTGTTCTGTAATATAATCTTCCCAACGTTTTAACAAGTTCTTTGTTAAGATTCATAATACCCATTTCCATTACGGCATTTTCACCCTCTGCTTTTATTTTTTGTTCGACTTCAACTCTGGCTTTTTCAACCATTTCTTCAATACGAACAGGGTGAATACGTCCGTCGGCAACAAGTTTTTCCAATGCCAATTTCGCAATTTCTCTTCTGACCGGGTCAAAGCAAGACAATACAACGGCTTCCGGAGTATCATCAATAATCAAATCAACACCCGTAAGTGTTTCAAGAGTTCTAATATTTCTGCCCTCACGACCGATTATGCGTCCTTTCATTTCGTCTGACGGCAAACTTACGGAAGATACCGTAGATTCAACAACATAATCTATCACACAACGTTGCATTACCGTCGTAAGAATTTCTTTCGCTTTTTCATTAGAAACTTCTTTTATATGATTTTCATTTTCTTTTATTAATGCATTTGCTTCCTGTTGTAAGTCTATTTTCAATTGTTCCATTAATAAATTTTTTGCATCGTCAACCGACAAACCTGAAATTCTTTCAAGTTCCCGTGTTTGGCGTTGAATTAATTCCGCAAGATAATCTTCTTTATCAAGAATATCTTCTTTTTTCTTTTTCAACTCTGTTTCTTTTTGTTCAACATCAGCAAGTTTATCTTCAAGTATTTCTTCTTTCCTTGAAAGTTTACTTTCCAGTTTAGAAAGTTCTTGACGTCTTTCTTTCGTTTCTTCTTGAAATTTTTCAATATCTTTTTGTACAGCTTCTTTTGCTGCTAAAAGGGCTTCTTTTTTATAAAGGCTATTTTTTTCCTCCATACTATCCATTAAAGCCATTCTTTCTTTTTCGCTTCTGCGAATACCCATTAAAGAGATAGCTCCAATGACCATAAAGCCAATAATTGTAACAATTAAGTTAGAATCTATTGTCCTATACCTCGTTCTTTCCATTAAATGCAAAAGCACTTAACAATATATATAATTTTAAAATATCTAATTCATATATTTAAAAATTTACTTTTTATTACTTATAATAGTAATTCTACCATACTTTTTTATATTTTAACAACATATTTTTTATTAAACACTTTACAGAAAAAAATTTTTGTATTATATTATCAAGAGTAAGCGCCTTGGTGGCGGAAGTGGTAGACGCGTTGGACTTAAAATCCAATCAGGCTCACCCCTGGTGCCGGTTCAAGTCCGGCTCAAGGCAAATTTAAAAGACTCCTTATGGGAGTCTTTTTTATTTATTTATAACAGGCATGCAAATCAACTTAAAAATTTTTTACAAAACATCAACTTATTGAAAATATAATGCAATATAGTATATTATTTATAGTAGCGGAATTTAAAATTTATGAACAAAAAACTACTGACATACTTAATAATAATCGGTTTGTGTTTTTCTAACGTATCACTTATTGCAAGTGCGCAAACACCATATCAGGGACACATTGAAACAACAAATACAATTCAAAATCAAAATAAAAAAATTTTTACAAACGAAACAAAAAAATTAGAAGCAAAACAAACGGTAAATTTAACTGTTTCTCAAGTTTTAAACGGAACAACATCTATTGAGGGTGATGAATTTTTTGCGGAAGTTTCCGATGATGTATTAGCAGGCAGCGGGGTTTTATTACCACGAGGAACAATTGCTCACGGAACCGTAAAAAATATTATTGACCCAAAAAGGCTTGGCAGGGACGGATATATTGAACTCAGTTTCGATTATTTAATCACTCCCGACGGAAGAGAAATTCCAATCGAGGGAAATATGACTTCAAAACTTGAGCCTATAAAAGCAACTTCACAAAAAATAGTTGAAAATGTCGGATATACCGCTGCAGGCGGTGTATATGGTGCGCTTATGGCAAATCAAATTACGGGGTTGGCAGGTTCTATTGCAAGTCAAGGCTATACTTTACTTGGAGGAGCAGCAATCGGAGGAGTTGTAGCACTTGGTTTAGCACTTTTCAGAAAAGGTAATGATGTATTAATTGCACCGGGAGATGAAATTAAAGTAAGAATAAAAAGCACCGTCGAAATTCCCGTTATGACTCACGAATCACTCAGACAAAAAGAAATTATTTATGACGGTTTAGACATTAACATAAATGATGTTTTTTTAGAAAAAGATATTTTCGGAAATTTAAATACTATTTCCTTAGACTTAATCATTAAAAATAATTCCAAACAAGATTTTTCAAGCTTTGATATTGCATTGGTAAACGATTTAAACAACAGTTATACTCCGTCTATTTTTACTGATTATAAAAACTCATTGGCAATGAAAACAATAAAACGCGGAGAAGGTGTTTCGGGAATATTATCTTTTTCGGTTGATAATCCCAAAAGGCAATACTGGCTTGTATTTTACGACAAACGAAATCATAAACCGCTTTCTAAAATCTCTATAGATAACGCTATTAAAGATTTAAATATTTCAAACTTAGAAAAAAACAAAAAAAAGAATTTCAAAAAGAAAAAGAAAAAATAAATGTTACAAATAGAACTTTTTAAAAAAATAAACAATAATAATGTTCTTGAACTTTTAAAATGTACAGGAATAAAAACAAAAACATTTAAAAAAAATGCTTTTATTTTAAAAAACGGAGCAAAAATTGACTATTTAGGCGTAATTTTGGACGGAAACGCACAAATAATAAAACAAGACTCTCTTGGGAAAAATGTTGTTATAGAAACATTAAAAGTTAATGATATTTTCGGACATAACATTGTATGCCTAGGTGAAAAATATTCACCCGTAGATATAATATCCGAAAATAATTGTGAAGTATTATTTTTACCGTTTGAAAAAGTAATAACTCCTTGCGCAAAACTTTGCCCGTATCACTTACAATTAATAAAAAATATTATGATGATGATTTCAAAGAGAAACTCATTATTAACGGATAAAATTGATATTTTGGGACAAAAAACCACACGTGAAAAAATTTTGACTTTTTTAAATTCATACAAAAATGAAGAAAAAAGTTTTTCCATACCGTATTCAAGAAAAGAAATGGCAAAATTTTTATGTGTTGACAGAAGCGCAATGTCCAGAGAACTTTGCAAAATGCGTGATGAGGGAATTTTAAAATTTTACAAAAACAATTTTGAACTTCTTCATTAAATTCATGTTTGACTTATAATAAATCTAATAAGAGAAAGTTGAAAAATGTTTTTAGATAAAACCAAAATAAAAATTCTTTCAGGCAAAGGCGGAAACGGAATTGTCGCTTGGAGAAGAGAAAAATATGTAGATAAAGGAGGTCCGGCTGGAGGCAACGGAGGAAAAGGCGGAGATGTCTACCTTGTTGCAACGGAGGATATGTCTACATTAATGGACTTTCAATTTCAATCCGTTTTTAAAGCCGAAAACGGTGAGAACGGTTATATTAAAACTCAACACGGTAAATGCGGAAAAGATTTATACTTAAAAGTCCCCGTAGGTACGGTGGTTAGAGATAATTCAACAGGCAAAATTATCGCTGATTTAAACACTCCGAACCAAACAATTATGGTGGCTCAAGGCGGAAGAGGAGGAAGAGGCAACGCTTGTTTTGCAACCGCACAAAAAAGAGCGCCTCAATTTTGCGAACCCGGAGAAAACGGAATTGAACGTACTTTAGAATTAGAATTAAAACTTATTGCGGATGTGGGGCTTTTAGGAATGCCTAATGCAGGAAAATCTACATTTATAAGCGCTGTAAGCTCAGCAAAACCGAAAATCGCAGATTATCCATTCACCACATTAGTTCCTAATTTAGGAGTCGTAAAAAAACAAAATGGTGACGGCTTTGTTATTGCCGATATTCCCGGACTCATAGAAGGTGCTTCACAAGGTATCGGATTAGGACACGAATTTTTAAGGCATGTTGAACGTTGCAGATTTTTAATTCATATTGTAGATTTAACACAAGAAAATCCGATTGCAAATTATAAACTTATTAACGAAGAATTAAAAAAACACTCGGAACAACTGTCAAAAGTGTATCAAGTCGTCGCACTAAATAAAATTGATTCGGTAAGCCAAGAATTAATTGATAAATATTATTCTGAATTTAAGCAAATTACAAATGATGTATTTTTAATTTCGGCACATACACATCAAAATTTAAAAGAATTTATGTATTTCGTTACACAAAAGGTGGAAGAAATTCCAAAACCCGTTATAGAAATTGAAGTTGAAGAAGATGACGGCGCAAAAGATAACGATGATAGCGCATATAGCATTTATAAAGTTGACAGACACACATTTGTTGTTGAGGGCGGAAAAATATTCAGACTGGCGAATGTTACAGACGGCAGAAATACCGAACAATTATACAGATTTCAAAATATATTAAAATCAATGGGAGTTTTTGACGCATTAAAAGCGGCAGGAGTTCAAGAAGGCGATATTGTAAAAATCGGTCATCTTGAATTTGATTATTTATTTTAAATCCAATACAAAAATGCTCAATACAAATTAAAACCCTAAATCAGATTTTATCCGTTTTTTAGGGCTTTAATTTTTATACTATAAAATCATCGCATTTTACAAAACATTAATCATCAACTTCGGAAGTTTGTTCTTCCCACTCTTTTATTTCTTCAGCGGGAACAGTATCTACAACTTTATATTCGACAGTTGTTTCAGGTTCGGGCAATAACAAAACTGGTATTGTTTTCGGCGCTGATATAATATATTTTTCATCAACAGGTTCTTTGTATACATTAATTTCGTAATGAGCAGGTGCCGGATTTAAAAGTTTTACATTCGCATTTTTCGGCGCATTCAACAATTTTTGAGGTTCATTATTTACATGCGTTTCATTTTTTGCTTTTTTTGCTCTGTGTTTATTAATTAATCTATCAATACCTGCACCTATAGCTCCGCCGATAACTGCAAATCCGCCTGATACTATTGTAATTGCCGCAATCTTAATAGCAATTCCTTTTTTGTAACTGATACCTTTTTGGGCAAGTTCAGCTTCATGACGTTTAAAAACATCAGGATATTCAAATAATAAATCATAAGCGGCATAACCTACACCGCCAACGGCTGCTCCGACTTTTTTAAATACATTACATTTTTTGGGAGCATTTACATTTTGTGAAACTTCTTGTTTGTTTATTTTTGTTATATGCATAAAATTTTCCTTACTTTCGTATTAGGTATAAAACTCGTAAAAAAGAAAATTGTTAATATTTTAAAAAATATAAAGTTTTTTTAACAAAAAAAGGAGAGAACATAATTGTTCTCTCCTTAAATTCACGTTATTATTTTTGAATATCTTTAACGCTTAAAGCAATTCTGTGTTCTTGCGGAGTGAATTTTTTAATTAAAACTTCAACTTCATCACCAATGTTATAAACATTGAAAGGATTAACATTTTCACCATCCATTTCAGAAGACGGTAATAAAGCTTCAACTCCAGGGAATATGTTAATAAATGCACCGAAAGAAGTTACTTTATTAACGGTTCCTTTTATAACTTGTCCTTCAGAAAATTC